>CAJQKX010000690.1 GCA_905479025.1 uncultured Paraglaciecola sp. | reverse complement strand
ATTAGATGGACAAGTTATGTTGGCAAGAGAGCTGGCGGACGCAGCACACTATCCGGCGATCGATCTGACGGGCTCAATTTCTCGGATCATGAACAGCTTGTTGACACCAGAGTTACAACACAATGCCAACCGATTGCGAAATCTTTGGACGCTGTACCAACAGAATAAAGACCTTATTCAGGTGGGGGCTTATGAAGTAGGCACGAATGCAGACATCGATCTGGCAATTCATCTTAGATCTAAGATAAACCTCTTATTACAACAAGATAGTCAAACAGCCGTTAGTTTAGAGAAAAGCCAAGAGCTGCTTCAACAACTACTGGAGCAAACCTAGTGGCTAAGAATAGTAATTCGGTGTGGCAGATACTTGCTTTGCAAGCAAAGGATGAGGCACTTAGAGCAGAAGTGAGCTTAAAAAAGACGACCCAGCTGAAAGATAAAATTATAGCAAGACAAAGTAAAATAGCGGATCTGTTGGTTGAATATTCCAATCACGCTGCCGCGCTGCAGAGCGACCTTGTTAGCGTAGAGAGAGACAACTGCAGAAAATTTATTGCGCAGTTAATGGACCTTCAAAATCGAACTTCTCATGAGTATATGAATGTTGAAAGTGATTTCGCCAAGGCTAAAAAACATCTAATACTTGCGAACCAAGAAAAATTGAAAGCTGAATTTTTGGTTAAAAGAGACCAGGAAAAGCAAAGTCAAGAGATGGCTGCCAACGAGAAGCGCGAGCTTGAACTTCAGTGCATCGCCCAATTTAACCTTAGACAAACACCTCCTTAACCAGATATTGGCACATGTCTTGCTAACAAACAAATATCGCAGAAAAGAACCGAATGGAGTACGAAGTTTATGGTTGATTTACCGAGATTAACGCTCAGTGAGGGCGTGTCAGCAACCGGGCATAACTTAGAGATAACGGGGCGTCAGGGAGGTTCCGAGGCTAGTCAAAGCGGAAAATTTAACAAACTCTTTAAACAAAGTATTAATAAAGGCGCTACGCCAGAAAGCGGCATAAGCACGCCAGAACATGGCGCGGTTCTGCCGAATAACGCTGGCCAGCTGATAACCCTGGAAAGTAAAAGCTTACGGGGGGGTATGTCATTACTTGTTGGAGGGGATGAGCCAACGAATGATGTAATAAAGGAATTTGCACAATCTCAAGGAGTAAACGCTGAATTGATCGCGCTGTTGATGAAAGAGCCATCTTCTGTATCTCAGACAAAGCCGACTTCAATTAATTCAGCACAGCAGGTTTCGTTGCTGAGTAATAAAGCACCGTTGAGTGAAGAAAAGATTCCACGCGCGATGGATATATTGTCGGGTTCTGTCAAAGATACGATTAATCAAAATACCTTACACACGGCCATTCCAAGCAAGTTCATAGCATCAGAGTCAGCGTTGTCAAAGATTACGGTGACGCAAACACAAACTGTACAAAACTCAACGTTACCTTTAAATCTTGAAAGTGCTCGTGTAGGCGGAGTTGATGATGACGGTATTTTGATACAAACAAAAAATGCCGAGCCTTCAGCGCTGGTGGATGCAACCGGTAAGCGAACTTTAGCTCATACCTTAGACAGGGAGTCATTGTTGAGTCAAGAAAAGATTCCACGCGCGATGGATATATTGTCGGGTTCTGTCAAAGATACGATTAATCAAAATACCTTACACACGGCCATTCCAAGCAAGTTCATAGTGTCGGAGTCAGCGTTGTCAAAGAGTACGGTGACGCAAACACAAACTGTACAAAACTCAACGTTACCTTTAAATCTTGAAAGTGCTCGGTTAGGCGGAGTTGATGATGACGGTATTTTGATACAAACAAAAAATGCCGAGCCTTTAGCGCTGGTGGATGCAACCGGTAAGCGAACGTCAGTTGAGCGTCCAGATGAAGTGCTAATGATCAAACAAGAGCAGCACGCTGATATGTCCAAGAGACTTGCGGAAGCATTAGGGCAGCGACTCACCGCTCAAATATCTAAAGGGGTTTGGCAAGTCGAATTAGATATACACCCTAAATCACTGGGTCGTATAGAGATACATTTAGAAATGAAGGGCGGAGAACTGGAGGCTCATTTTAATGCGTCTAGAGCTCTGACAAGAGAGCTTCTGCAGGATGGAATGCCAAGATTAAAAGAAGAATTGCGAGAACATGGCATAGAAACTGCTTATCTAGGATTAGGGAGCGGAAAGCAAGGGACAAGTGGCGGAAATTCGACACCCTCTCGCAACAGAAACAATGGAGAGGATGAAGATGTGGCGGTAAACCACGCAAAGGCGGCAATGTTAGAACCAAAGGGCGGGGCCGTGAAGAAATTAACGCTAATCGATGGCTTAGACATCACAATTTAGACTAACAAACCACCTTAATGGAAAACATTAAAATTAATAAGGAAGATGATCAATGAGTGACGAAGCTAGCGAGGCACCAAAAACAAGGCCAATACTTAAGATTATTCTACTTGTGATCTTGGCTTTGGTCGTGCAGGCGGCTGTGGTGTTTGGAACATTATTCGCCGCTGGGTTTTTTGATTCACCAGCAGATGCCGAGAGTGCTATCACTGCAATGGAAGAGTCAGAAAACAGCGATAACCTCGACGACATAGTCGACAGTGATGAACCGCAGGGCTCGGCCGAGGGAGGGCGAGTCTATTTTGAAATAAAACCTGAGCTACTGACTAACCTCTACAACTCGCAAAGATTACTTCAACTTAAAGTTGCTGTGATGGTAAAAGAAAATGATGAACAAACGCTTGTTGAGGAAATAAAGGAGCATGCATTTCCTATCCGAAGTCGTCTTTTAGAAATCCTTTCG
>CAJQKX010000689.1 GCA_905479025.1 uncultured Paraglaciecola sp. | reverse complement strand
CTTTTGAAATTTATCAACGATAACTTTGGCCTGTAGGAGGCATTCTCGCCGATTTTGTTCAAGTAACTCAGCGCCCATAGCCACCTCGACATAGGCAGGAATTTGTATTGTCTCAATCACAAACAAACCAGTCACGTGTGAGTCAAAAGTCTCTGCAAGTTTTACTGTAGATTCGAGGTTTTTCTCGAAAGAGCTGGAGTTATCTAGATGAACAAGAATATCTTTATACATAGTAAATCCCCTAGTAAAGTTTCCAATATAATTACACAAACAGTGATTCTGAATATTGACTTAAATCAAAATAATACCATTTAATTCCGCACGCCGATTAGGTATTAAAAAACCCGTGTCGGCGAACTTACTGTAACGGCGATGGTTGCGACAGAGATCCGGTGACACAGTACGGAACTATTATTCCCGAGGCTCGCTCAATACAGCATTTCGATGTATAGATATTCCCATCAGACATTAACAATGCACCTACTGTGAGGCATGGATGAACCCGAAACCACAGAAACGCCTTGTCGGTTTCTGATTGATTTGGAAAATTATTTGATTCGTGTAAACCAACTTATGCACACTTCTTTAAAATAATTATGTATCTTGTTCTAGGAATTCCCAACCGGTTGTGTATTGTGTCCCCAGAATAGGACACAGAATACAGACAAGTTTACTTGCCAAGTAACAGGTCAGGCAGGAAGAGTGCTATTTCTGGAACGAAGGTGGTCAATAGCAGGGTCGGCAGCCACGCGAACACAATAAAAATCATCGTCGGTTTAATTAGTGAGCGAACCGGCACATTCGTTACCTGCGCACCCAGATACAATAGGGGTGCGGTCGGCGGCGTAATGTTGCCCATTCCCAGATTAACTCCCACTATTGCAGCGAAGTGGATGGGATCCACACCAACACCTTCAGCAATGGGAAGCAATAACGAGGCACTCAGGATAATGCCGCTGATGTCATCCATTAACATGCCAATTAAAAGCATGACCAAGTTGATCATCAATAGAATGACAATTGGGTTCTCCGAAATGGAATAGATCAATTCTTCAGCCATCCCGGGTATGTCTTCAAAGATCAGAAATCGGCTAGCGATCAAAACCATGAAAATCATCGCCATGACAACGCCAATGGTAATCGCAGACTCCCTCAGGCTTTGATACAAAGTTTTGAGCGTCAGGCCTTTGTAGAAAAAGAAACCAATTGGGATAGCGTAAATTACGGCAACCCCTGCAGCCTCTGTAGGCGTCATTATACCGCCGTATATGCCGCCCAAAATAATCAAGGGCATAAATATTGCCGGCATTGCAAACCAGGTTTTTTTAGACAGTACGCGAAGAAACTGCTGCGGGACTTCCGTTATTAGGATGGTAGTGTTTTTGCGCAGAACTACAAAATTCACGATGATCAGCAGCACCGTTAAGATTATACCGGGTACGAGCGTCGCCAGAAAACATTTTAATACCGAAAGTTGTCCGACCCATGCATAGAGCAATTGCGCAGCACTGGGTGGGATTAGCAGGCCCAATGGACTGGCGCTGATGACCAGGGCGGCTGAAAAGCCATCCGGATACTTTGCCCGGCGCAAATGCGGCATGATAATTCCGCCGATGCAAGTAAGGGTTGCGGCCCCGCTACCGGAAATAGCGCCAAACATAGCACTTGCAACAACGGATGCCGCACTCAAACCACCCCTGAGGTGACCGAATATGAGCTCAGCGATCTCAACGATAGGATTAGCGATCTTACCGCGCTGCATTATACTTCCAGCCATCATAAATAATGGAATGGCCAGCAAGATCACAGAATTCATCTTCCAGTGTCCCGTGGCTAGAAATCCAGAGACATCGTGACCTCCCGTATAGGCCAGCAGGACCAGCACTCCACCAAAGGCTAACGGTACCGACACACCAATCGCCAACAAGACACAAATTAGCAAAATTGCAAATACGATCACCATGACACGTCACCTCCCTCGACAATTTCCTGTTTGTCTGTCTGCACGGCTTCTACATACCGATCCGGCCCCGCTCTGCAAATTAGATACAGCGACAACGCGCTATACAAAGACATAAAGAAGAAACCAACGAATATCCCAAGCCGGGGAAGGAAAAAAGGAATTTTGAGTGCAATCGTCGTCTTCCAACGGGGATAGTCTGCTATTTCGTTAGACAGCATTAGCCAAGCCCAGTGCAGAATGATTACCGTAATGACAAGTTCAATGACCGTAACCGCTATCTTGCGTAGCCACATAAAATTGTGGTTGTCAGTGATTGTATCCAGAAGATCTGCGTTTATTTGCTTGCCATAAAAAGTTCCAAGAGCGCTGCTTAGAAAAAATATCCAGAAACAAATTAGCAGCAGCCACTCTTCATAAGCAAACAAATCCTGTTCTAGAATGTATCTGAAAAAAACCACGCCGAAGAACGTGATAGGTAAAATCGGTAATAATATAACGACCATGACTGTTTTGATTTTAACCATTAACAGGATAAATTTACGCAGACCGGGCGGAAGGTTCTCTTCTATTAATATCATAATTTTATCGCTTCCAGAACTAACGAATTCCCCAACCCATGTTGGAGAATTCGTCGCTCACGTTATATTGTTCCTTAGAGATAAGATGTGGCTTTACTGAGCGTTCAGCTTATCCATAGTTTCCTGGCCAATGGTATTAACCAGATCCGGCCAGACGTTTTCTTTAATATGAGCAACCATAGCGGCCCGCTCGGTGGGTGTATAATCCAGAATCTCATACCCAGATTCGATCATTTGATCGACAAAACCCTGGCTACGTTCCCAGGCT
>CAJQKX010000688.1 GCA_905479025.1 uncultured Paraglaciecola sp. | reverse complement strand
TGCTGTCTTTCAATCTTCATAAACCGCGGCCCTCTAGTACATGTAAAAATAAAAAATCACTATTTTTCACAACTTGAAAATATATAATGCATCATGTTTTCCGTATTTACTTGTCTTTTATGTCTTTGAGGATGTGAAAGTTGGCTAATTTTCGTTTACTAATCATATGTTTTCAAATAATTTAGAATCTAAAATAAGCGCTTACCGTTATTACGTAGACCAGCTCTGAATATTGCTTTACGCAAATATGAAGAAACTTATCCACGCCAAGGTATCAAAAAATAAGGTAACTTTAGCTTGTTGACATGCGTCACCTCTTCAAACACCACACCAATCTGTGCCAAGGCAGCTAAAGCTAGTGAGTCAGAGCCGATGGAATGTCACCCCTTGGTAAAATCGATATTTTATTATCGACAAACCGACTGCCCGATTTCTCAGTACACTTGGTGCAGATGGCGTCGTTACTGATTGGCATCTGACCTCTCATTGTAGCGCGTCAGGCTTAATTGAGATCTATTATCAATAAGTGATAGATATTTATCTTTTCAATGAATCCGCAATTTTCTTTTTCCCTGTGTTTGTTTGTCCTTTGTGATACCAATGCTTTTAGTTTTACTTATGGATGAATATATAGAAGTCGGGGGGTATGACTGATTGCACTCACGCAACCCTTAGAATGGGTCGTGAACAGTGCTGGTAGAATGTAGAATTGAAGGTTGAATAATGAGCTTAGCTCGCTGGTTTTTGTTACTGTTATGTTTAGATGAATGATAACTTTCGCTAACCTGTTTGTTCTACCGTGAGTAAAATTGTGATTAAAATTGTATTGAGTTGTGCAGCATTCAGTGCCATGTTGTCGGTTGTGTTGGGTGCCTTTGCTGCCCATGGCCTTAAAAGTAAGTTATCCGACACCCTATTAAGCACCTTTCAAACGGGTGTGCAGTATCAGATGTATCATAGCCTTGCCCTGATTTTATTAGTCATTTTGTATCGTCAAATGCCCCAATCATTGCTGGTATACAGCGCAGGTTTTATGTTTGCGGGTATTATTTTGTTTAGCGGCAGTTTGTATATGTTGGCGCTCACCCAAATTAAATGGTTTGGCCCTGTCACCCCCCTCGGGGGAGCCTGTTTTATTATTGGCTGGGTTTTGCTGATAGCAGCGACCTTAAAAGGAGTGAATTAAACCATGGCCGGATTATTGTTGTATTGCCGCAGTGGGTTTGAAAACGATATGGCGAATGAAGTTCAGGAGAAAGCCAGTCAATTGGATGTGTTTGGTTATTCAAAAACCCAAGCCAACAGTGGTTTTGTTTTGTTTACTTGTTATCAAGAAGAGCATGCTGAGTTATTAGCGAACACATTATTGTTCGATAAACTGATTTTTGCCCGCCAGCAATTTGCTTGTCAACTCGTGATAGATAATATGGACGTGGCAGATCGTATTGGCCCACTTTTAGATGCATGTGAAGGTTTTCCGTTATGTGGTGAATTACGGGTCGAATATGCTGATACGTCTCATGGCAGAGAGCTATCGAAGTTCTGTAGAAAGATAAGCGTGCCCTTTAGACAAGCGTTGCGTAAAAAGAACAGGTTAACGACTAAAGATAATCATAAAAAACCTGTATTACATGTATTTTTTACAAAAACCAATAAAGCTTATATTGGTTATTCATTTACACACAATAATTCACCTTTGGCGTTAGGTATTTTACGTTTGAAGTTCCCCCATGATGCGCCAAGTCGTTCCACCTTAAAACTTGATGAAGCCTTTCATACTTTTATTCCTAAAGAAGAGCATGACGTGCGCCTTCAGGGAGGACTATATGCCGTTGACCTGGGGGCTTGCCCAGGTGGGTGGACCTATCAACTGGTAAAGCGAGGGATGTTTGTGCAAGCAGTTGATAATGGTGCTATGGATGTAGGGCTTATGGAAACCGGGCAGGTGACCTATTGCGCTGAAGATGGGTTTAAATTTCAGCCTAAAAAGAAAAATGTTTACTGGTTAGTCTGTGACATGATTGAGCAACCTCAAAAAGTAGCCAAACTCATGGCTAATTGGGTGGCGGATGGCCGTTGTAAAGAGGCGATGTTTAACCTTAAATTACCTATGAAAAAACGTTACGAGTCGGTTCAGGGCGCATTAAAGATAATTGAAGAGGTTATGCAGGCTCACCAAGTAGGGAAATATGTATTGCAAGCGAAACACCTGTATCACAACAGAGAGGAAGTGACAGTGCATTTAAGGTTAAAATTAAAAGTCGCATAAAGGAAAGCTTCCGATGCAACTCATCGGAAGCTATTAGATAGGAAAATAAGTTATTGATCTAACGAAATATTAAATTCATCTGATAATTCAAAATCGCCTGTTACCTCAGTCACTTTATCATCAACAAATGTAATAGTGAGATCTTTGCGAAAGTCTTCACCACGTTGTTTCATGCCTCGTTTCATTTGATACAGGTAGTACCAAGTATCGTGATCGAAAGCATCTTCTAAAACAGGTTTACCCAGAACAAATACAACCTGTTCTTTAGTCATGTCTATCCTAAGTTTCTTAACATCTTTTTCATCCAAAAAGTTACCTTGTGGTATATCAATTCGGAAAATCCAATCAGCACAAGCTGACAACATCATAGTGGCGGTTAATATAACCAGTAAATTTTTAAACTTCATTGTTACTCAATATCTCAGCGTGAAAAAGGTAAAAAAGGCAAATGTGTGAGTAATTCACACTTAATTAACGTGGCATCCTAACCCAGCCGCGTTAGCGCAATCAATGCCTAATTGTTATGAATTACTGATTTGTAGTAATTCTCTGGCATTCGCTATGGCTGACTCGGTAAGAGTATCTCCTGCTAGTAGACGCGCCAATTCTTCAATTCGTTCACTTTCCTGTAAACAAAGCATATGGGTTTCTGTGGTTTTTTTGTCACTGAACTTAGTGACAAACATCTGGTTGTGCGCTCTAGCCGCTACTTGGGGGAGGTGAGTGACACAAATAACCTGGGCACTGTCACCTAACTTACGTAATAATTGGCCTACCACAGATGCTGTTGAACCACTTATACCACTGTCAACTTCATCAAAAATCATGGTCGCAATATCATTATTCCTTGAGCTAATCACTTGAATGGCCAAACCAATCCGTGACAATTCTCCGCCCGAGACGACTTTTTCAAGGTTGTCCAAGGCTTGCCCTTTGTTAGTCGATACCACAAATTGTACTGTATCCAAGCCAAGTTTATTAGGTGTGCCTTGCGTCTGATGTTCAACATTAATTTTAAACACTGCATCAGCCATGTTCATTTGGTGAATATGCTGTTCGACTTGTTTAGCGAAAGATTTTGCGGCTTTTTGTCTTGATTGGCTGAGTTTGTTGGCGGCCTGATGATATTGTTGTTCAAGTTGGCATAGTTGAGTTTTTAATTCTTCTAACAATGAGTCGTCTTTGACTAACTCATTAAATTCTGTGGTGAGTTGTTGATGAAACCCATATAACGTCTCAGGTTGAACATTATGCTTTCTGGATAAATCTAATGCTTGAGAATATCGAGCTTCGACGTTTTGCATACGCATTGGGTCGATTTCAAGCTGTTCGGTATAAGCTCTCAATTCATTAGCCGCTTCGTCTATTTGAATACAAGCTTCAGCTAACATAGTCACAATAGGTGCGAGACTAGGATCATGCTGTTGTAACTCAGTTAACCGGTCAACACTGCTTTGTACCGCCGACAAGGCATTAAAATCCTCTGCCTCGTAAAGTTGGTGAAAGCTAATTTGGCTTTGTTCGAGTAACGTTTGGCTATGGCTGAGTTTTTTATGTTCTATTTCTAGGGCAACAAATTCGCCCTGTGCTAAGGCATATTCGTCTAGTTCTTGGATTTGATAAGACAGTAATTGACTGCGGTCTTCACGTTGTTGCTGACCTTCTAATAAATTTTGAAAATGTTGTCGATGGGTTCTCAGTGTTTGATAACAATCTGCAACCTTGGTTAATAAAGTGCCATGCTCAGCATACTGATCAAGTAAGTCGCGCTGACTGTCACCTTTTAAAATCTGTTGATGGGCATGTTGCCCATGAATACTCAATAAAAATTGACCAAGGTGTTTCAATTGTTGCAAGGGTACGGGGGTGCCATTAACAAAAGCTTTAGAACGTCCCTCAGAGGATATAACACGCCTAATCAATACTTCGTCATCGTCTTTCAGTTCATGCTCTTCAAGCCACTTCAGAGCGCCAGGTAGCTGCTTGACATTAAAACCTGCAGATACTTCGGCTTTATCGGCGCCGGTACGCACCATGCTTCTGTCTGCTCTATCGCCTAAACATAAGCCTAATGCGTCAACCGATATCGACTTGCCGGCTCCCGTTTCACCAGTAATGGCGGTCATACCTTGGCTAAAATCAACGTCTAGAGTTTTAACAATGGCGAAATTACGAATGGATAAATGAGTAAGCATTTTTGATTCTCAATAAAGACATACAAAAGCATGTTTATATATACAGTACTTATAAATATAAACATGCTTTTGCTCAGTGTCTAGTTTTCTCTTACAAAAAATACTGCAAGTGACTAGTAAAGTTTACTGCCCCAGCCAAGTTTTGTGCGTAAAACATTGAAATAGTTGTAGTTTTTTGGGTGTATCAGAGACAGCTTTGCGGGGTTTTTACATATGACAATCTCGTCACCGGGTAATACCGTTAGCACAATATGACTATCACAACTGACTTGCATATTATCGGTGTTTTCAGGCGATACTTTCAATTTGATTGTGCTATTTGCATCTACCACTATGGGACGACTACTTAATGTGTGTGGAAACATGGGTACTAAGGTTAAAGCATCTAAGTTAGGCGTAAGAATCGGACCTCCACCGGATAATGAATAAGCTGTAGAGCCTGTGGGAGTCGCGACAATTAAACCATCAGAGCGCTGACTGAATACAAAGTTATCATCAAGATACACTTCAAATTCCATCATATGGGCTACTTTACCATGGTGAATGACGACTTCGTTTACCGCAGAGTCCTTGCTTTGTACTTTACCATCTCGATAGACTTCCACTTCTAGCAAAAAGCGTTGTTCTATTTGGCATTCGCCATCAAAAATACTATCAAGTTGCGGTTCAAAGTCATCGGGATTGATGTCGGTTAAAAAACCTAAATTACCCCGGTTAACGCCAACTACAGCTACATTGAACTCTGCCAGAACCCTAGCTGCGCCGAGCATATTACCATCCCCCCCCACAACTATGGCTAAGTCAGCTTGTTTACCAATTTCTGTTATATCTGCAGATTCAAAACCATTAGTATCTAATTTTTGTGCCGTTTTAGTTTCGACCAGCACCCGACAACCGCGTTTAGTCAAATAGACTATTAACGCCTTGAGACTTAAATTTGCACCTTGATGTGCTTGTTTGCCAATTAAACCTACGGTTTTAAACTTCATTGAGAACAACATAAATAAAGATTTTCCAGAGTATAACCACGGGAGTGTTTGAAAGTCATATTTTTCGTTTTGATTAATTGATTGACTGCGGGTTTTGATCGTCTCTATAGTATGTCTATTAAATTTGTATTTTACCAAGAAGAGCGCTAATTGATGGGGCCAATTATGTTAGATGTGTCAGGCTTTGAACTGACACATGAAGAAATA
>CAJQKX010000687.1 GCA_905479025.1 uncultured Paraglaciecola sp. | reverse complement strand
GGGGCATATATTGGTAGAAGCTTATGATTTATTTAAATCTATTTATTTAGAGCGCGGTTACCGCCAGCGTGATATAGCGAAACTCATCATAGAGAAAAACCTATTTGGTTTGGATATCGACCAACGTGCAGCGCAGTTAGCGGGCTTTGCGTTAATGATGAAGGGGCGAGAAGATGATCGCCGTTTATTTGAGCGTAATATTAAACTCAATGTGATGGCAATGGTAGATAGTAGAGGCTTGGATATCGATACTGTCATTCATGGTGTCGATTTAACAGCATACAATCTTCAAGAAAAAAGTCTTAGAATACTTACGGATCTATTCGAGAATGCGACGACTTTTGGATCGCTTATTCGTGTGCCAGAGGAGTTGGCGGACAAGTTACCTGCGATGAAGAAAATGAGCGAAGAAAATAATCAGGATTTGTTCGTCTCGGAGGAATTAAAAACATTAAGATCAATTGTTAATCAAGCTGAGGCTCTAAAATCACAATATGACGTTGTAATCGCTAATCCGCCTTATATGGGCGGAAAGGGTATGACTTCTCATGTAAAAAAATATATTCAGGATTTCTACCCCGATGCTAAAAGTGATCTTTTTGCATGCTTTATACAGCGTAGTCTTAGTTTGGTTTCTGAAAGCGGGCAGGTTGGAATAGTCGCTCCGTATGTCTGGATGTTTTTATCCGCATATCAGACTTTTAGAGAAAACTTCTTAAACGAAACATTGATTACTAGTCTAGTCCAGCTAGAGTACAATGCATTTGAGCCTGCTTGTATTCCCGTTGCAGCGTTTACATTTTGCCGGAATCACGTCCCAAACTTTTCAGGTTCTTATATTAAGCTCTCTTCTTTTAAGGGACATAAGAATCAAGCGCCTAAAACTTTGGAAGCTATTTCTAACCCTGATTGCACTTGGCGCTACACTGCAAGTCCAGATGATTTTCGTAAGATTCCTGGCAGCCCAATTTCTTATTGGCTTGGAAGTGAGGTGTATGAACTATTCCGAAGAGAGCCGGAAGTCGGAACGGTTGGACCTGCTAAAACCGGAATGACTACCGGGGACATAGATCGATTTGCTAAACATTGGTACGAGCTTGATATCAGTCGGATATGTTTTGGGGCGTCGGCAACTTCTGGTGGTGGAGAAAATCTTCAAAAATGGTTCCCATATAACAAGGGAGGGAAATTCAGAAAATGGTACGGTAATAATCTATTTGTTGTGAATTGGGCTGACGACGGAAGGGAATTGCGAGAATTTAAAGGTTCGACAGTAAGAAGCCCAAATTTCTATTTCAGAGAGAATATCTCATGGTCAGAGGTGACTAGCAGTGAGTTTAGTTCCCGAATAAATGGGCCAGGTTTTGTATTTGATACGAGTGGGCCTGCTCTTTTCGTCCCAGTTAAATACCAGTATGAAGTCCAAGCATACTTATCAACAGGATTGGTTAACTTTCTTCTAAGTACTTTAAACCCCACTCTCCATTATCTCAGCAAAAATATTGAGAACTTACCAATTGCAAGTACAGTAATTGGAAACAAAGATCTTAGGCGGTTGGGCGGAGAGGCCTATGAACTATCAAAGTCAGACTGGGATAGCTATGAGTTTTCCTGGGATTTCACCGTCAACATTTTGATCGGTCGAGGCAACAAGCAATTGGAAGGTATGTTAAATGAATATACTAAGGATACAAATAAAAGTACGTTAAGATTGAAACAGGTCGAAGAGGAAATTAATCAAACTTGTAATGAATTATGTGGGGTCTCGGGAGAATTCGATAGTTACGTTGCTATTGAAAGGGTCAGTTTGTTGTCAAACCCTGATTATCGCTATGGTATAAAAAACCTCGAAGAAGAGCGTGCTGTTCGCTTCCGAGAAGACACAATACAGGAGTTGGTCTCCTACACTATTGGCTGCATGATGGGTCGCTACAGCTTGGACGTAACCGGGCTCATCTATGCCCATGGCGGCAATGAAGGTTTTGATACCTCCAAATACAGTACATTCCCCGCCGATGAAGACGGTATTATTCCGCTCACCGATACCGAATGGTATGTCGACGATGCAGCTAATCGTTTAGTAGAATTTTTCTCAGTGGCTTGGGGTGATAAGTATCTCGAAGATAACCTTAATTTTCTGGCCTCTAATCTTTCACCTAAAAAGGGCGAAGGTAGCCGCGATACAGTTCGTCGTTACCTGTGCGACAAGTTTTATAAAGATCACATGCAGGTTTACAAAAAACGCCCGATCTACTGGCTGTTCAGCAGTGGCAAACAAAAAGCGTTCCAGTGCTTGGTATATTTACACCGCTACAACGAAGGCACCTTGGCGCGTATGCGTACCGAATACGTTATCCCGCTAACCGCCAAACTCAGCTCGCACATCGACAAGCTTGAGAATGATAAAACCGCCAGTGGCTCCGCCGCTGAAATCAAAAAGCTAGAAAAAGAAATCAAGCGCCTGCAAAAACAACAAACCGAACTCACCGAGTTTGATGAAAAACTAAAACACTTCGCCGACCAACGTATAAAAATCGATTTAGATGATGGCGTTAAAGTCAACTACGGCAAGTTTGGTGATTTATTGGCTGAAGTAAAAGCGATTCATGGAAAGAAAGCTGAGGTTACTGAATAAATGAATACAACCAGCTTAAAAGCCTATGCACCCAAAGCCCGCCGTGATTTTATTGTGGCGGTTTCAAAGCAAGCGCAAAAATACGGTGTCACTGCAAAAGCGATTCATCCCGTTGAAATTACCGGTGATGTTTGTGTGGTGAATGGCAAGCCCTTTCCTGCAAGCTTGGCCCCAAGAATCAAAAAACTCGGTGAGCGGGTAGGGCGTTTAGGGTATGAGCAAACCATGGAGCAAGTAGCCTATTCATGGTTTAACCGCCTGATTGCCATTCGGTATATGGAACTTCATGATTATCTCGGCCATGGCCGCCGCGTACTGTCTCACCCAGAGCACCCCACCGGTTATCAAATTCTTGATGAGTGTACCGATCTGACCTATGGCAATGACGGCGATGCCGGGCAGTTACCTCATATTAGTCATAACAAAGTGGTAGAACTTAAACTCGATGGCACCAAAGATGAAGAGCTCTACCGTGAATTACTCTTAGCCCAGTGTCATGCCCTCCATAAAGCTATGCCATTTTTGTTTGAGCCGGTTGATGATGAAACCGAATTACTACTGCCTGAAAATCTCACCAAAACCGATTCGCTCATTCACGATCTGATCACAGAGATCCCAGAAGAGGATTGGGAAAATATCGAGATCATCGGCTGGCTCTACCAGTTCTACATTTCAGAGAAGAAGGACCAGGTCATCGGCAAGGTGGTGAAGTCAGAAGACATTCCGGCGGCGACCCAGCTGTTCACGCCCAACTGGATCGTGAAGTACATGGTGCAGAACTCGCTGGGGGCGCAGTGGCTGGCGACCTATCCCCAGTCCCCGCTCAAAGGGCAGATGGAGTACTACATCGAGCCCGCCGAGCAGACCGACGAGGTCAACGCGCAGCTCGCGGCCATCACGCCCAGCCAGCTCAACCCC
>CAJQKX010000686.1 GCA_905479025.1 uncultured Paraglaciecola sp. | reverse complement strand
ATCGCTGTTATCTCTGGTGAGTAAGGTAAATTTCATCAGCTCTTCCAACACATCAACAATGCGATGGTAATAAGGGGACGCTTTCATTCTGTCGTTGTCGTCAAACTCCATAAAAGCCTTAGCGACAGACGATTGATTAGGAATAGTCAACATTCGCATCCAACGGCCTAAGATACGCATTTGGTTAACCGCGTTAAATGACTGGGAACCTCCAGAAACCTGCATGACCGCTAGGGTTTTTCCTTGAGTAGGCCTGACACCCCCTATATTCAGCGGCACCCAATCAATCTGGCTTTTCATAATACCTGTCATTGCGCCATGACGCTCAGGAGAACACCATACTTGGCCCTCAGACCACATCATCAGTTCACGCAGCTCCACTACTTTTACATGTGTTGCTTCGGCGCCATCGGGCAAAGGTAAACCAGTAGGGTCAAAAATCCGTGTTTCGGCTCCCATGGCATCTAACAAACGGGCTGACTCTTCTACCACCAGTCGACTAAACGACCGTGTTCGCAATGAACCATACAGCAACAGTATTTTGGGTTTATGTTCAGAGCTTGTTTTGACGAAATTTGCGGCTCTGGGAGACTGAAATTGGGTGAAATCAAGGTTTGGTATCATCCCATTAGAATGAGGCATTAAACTGCACCTAAATTAGCAAGCGCAGCTTTTAAAGCGACCTTATCTTTTACATCCACATCGAGGTTAACCAGTTGTTCTACTCGTTGTTTAATTTGTTCGATGGTTGCTCTAAAGGCCTCGGAAATTTCTACTTCAGAGCCTTGTAACTTAGATGGATCGGCTAAACCCCAATGTACTTTAAGGCTTTTGCCAAACCACACTGGGCAAGTTTCACCGGCAGCAGAATCACACACAGTCACCACTAAATCAGGCGCAAAGTGTTCAAAATCATCCCAGGATTGGCTTTGTAAGCCATCTGTAGAAATACCCGCTTCTTGCAAGTATTTAATCGACAATGGATGCACTTCACCTGCAGGTTGACTACCCGCACTTTTGGCAACTATTGATCCTACTTTTTTTCCTACTTTGCCATCAGAAAATTGGTTAGTAATCGCTTCCGACAAAATACTGCGGCAACGATTATGGGTACAAATATATAAAACTTTCATTTAAATTCTTTCCATGGGTGTAATAGGGTTAACAGCAGTTATCGAATGGCTTGGCTGCATCTAAGTTATGTAAACAATCATTTAAGTAGACTTGGTTTTCTTGTGAGGTAAGTGCTAACACCTCAAGTGCCCATTTAGGCAAGGATTGATCGAGTTGATAAAACACCCACTTTCCACGTCTGTTATCTAATAAAATCCCACATTTTCTCAATTCAGCTAAATGCCGGGATACCTTGGGCTGACTCAACTGCAGTGCAATGATTAAATCACACACACACAACTCACCTTTGAGGGTGATCAATAACAAACACTTCAAACGTGTGTCTTCAGATAAACATTTATAAAAAGCGATTGGATTCAATGAAGTTGTGCCCAAACCAATACATATGAAATATCATATATATGTTTTTCCATATGTCAACGTGAAAATCCTGAGGACTATTTTGCTGTAAAGACTTAAACTATCCTCCTCATTCGTTTAGGTATTACTATGTCACACGCACTCCCTTACCTTGCTCACTATCCGGCTTACTTACAAAATGACATTCAAAATTTACTTGAACAAAAAAAACTGGGCGAATGGTTGCGTGGGCGTTACCCAAACATACACAAAGTAGCCAACGATAACGATTTACGTGAGTACGCAATAGCCTTAAAAAATCAATATATGAAGAAAACCCAACCATTGAGCAAAGTGATATATGACAGTAAAATTCATATAGTCAATCACGCATTAGGTTTACATAGTTATGTATCTCGGGTTCAGGGCGGTAAGTTAAGAAGTAAAAATGAACTGCGCATCAGTACTTTGTTTAAAAATACCCCTGATGCTTTTTTGAAAATGATTGTGGTGCACGAACTGGCCCACTTAAAAGAAAAACAACATAACAAGGCATTTTATCAACTATGCCAGTATATGCTGCCTGACTATCATCAAATAGAATTTGATGTCCGTGTATATTTAACCGCACTAGAGCACTCAGGTTCGGTATTCAAAAATACGGCTTAGATCATAATATAAATTTATCAATATTAATTATCCACGGGGGCAACTGCTTTGGCGTATAATGATAGCTCCTTTTTCAACAACCTGTGACATCTAATGGACTATCAATTTTCCCATGATATTTTGGGTAATCCAGTAGCCACATGTGAGCTTGAGTGTGAAGCTTTTGGTGATTGGTTAAGTCATGAAATTGCTCAAGACTTTAGGCAAATCACACTGTTACTCAACACCGTCCACCAGCTACAAGCCAATCAACTTACAAGCTACCAACACAATGGTAAGGAATACCATTTAGAGTTTGATAAAGATGAGGTTGAACTCATCTTCAATAATAATCATATCCAAGAGATGACATCTTTAGAAGAAGATGACACTCAAGAATTAAGTGATTTACATATCCAATCAGGCTGTGGCTTAGCCGATTTTCACATTTTACTAAAAGCTTGGCTGAAGTTTATTAACCAGACGACTTCGCAACCCTAAAGAAGTGTTCAAAAAAGATTATCCACAGGTATCCCTCAAGTCAGAGGCAAGGTTGCACTAAATTTCTATAGCCCTATAAACCTTGCGTCGAATCACGACAACATTTCCATGGACTGGGGGAGAAATTACTTATTCGGCATTACGATAACTCAGTTATGTATCTGCGGGTTCAGAGCCGCTGATTTACATAAGAAGCAACACTCGTCAGTGTCTGCTTCTCGCTCAAACCCGCTTGTCAATTTATTAAGAAGGGCTAAGTTTCAAACATTCATATACTGGTACACCAATTACGAAAAAGGCCGTAATTTGTATCCAAGTTACGGCCTTTTATTTATTAAAATAACTTAAGCGTTATAAGTTGACGACGAAGTATTACCACCCCGACCGGTCCAGTTTGTATGGAAGAACTCGCCTCTTGGCTTGTCAATGCGTTCGTATGTGTGAGCACCGAAATAATCACGTTGGGCTTGTAATAAGTTAGCCGGTAAACGCGCGGTGCGATAACCATCAAAGTAGTTAAGTGCGGCCATTAAGCAAGGTGCTGGAACGCCAGTCGTAATAGCATTCACGGCTACCCGTCTCCATCCTTCTTGGGCGCCGACCACGGTTTCTCTGAAGTAGTCATCTAATAGTAGATTGTCTAACTCGGGATTCTTATCGTAGGCTTCTTTGATTTTACCTAAAAAAGCAGAACGGATGATACAACCGCCACGCCACATCAATGCGATGCCGCCGTAGTTAAGATTCCAATTATATTCTTTGGCAGCTTCACGCATTAAGGTATAGCCCTGTGCGTAAGAGACAATCTTTGATGCGAGCACTGCTTGGCGTAAATCTTCGATGAAGGCAGCTTTTTCGGCAGCATCACCACTGAATGTTTTGGCTGGACCACTAATCACTTTGGCCGCTTCAACACGTTCATCTTTCAGTGCAGAGATACAGCGAGCGAAGACCGACTCAGCAATCAGGGTTAATGGCACACCTAAGTCTAAGGCCACTATACCGGTCCATTTACCGGTGCCTTTTTGGCCCGCGGTATCAAGAATCTTTTCTACTAATGGACCGCCGTCTTCGTCTTTATAGGCTAAAATGTCGCGAGTGATTTCGACTAAATAACTATCTAGTTCAGTGGTATTCCATTCTTTAAACACTTCATGCATTTCATCGGCTGACATGCCAAGAGTATCTTTCATAATTTGGTAAGCTTCACACAACAACTGCATGTCACCATACTCAATACCGTTGTGCACCATTTTAACAAAATGTCCGGCACCGTTTTCACCTACGTAATCACAACAAGGCGAACCGTCTTCTACCTTAGCAGAAATGTCTTGGAAAATAGGTTTCACTGCTTGCCATGCTTCAACAGATCCACCTGGCATAATTGAAGGTCCTTTTAGCGCACCTTCTTCACCACCAGATACACCGGCACCCACAAAGTTAATCCCTTTTTCGGCACAATATTTTTCACGGCGAATAGTGTCAGGGAAGTGAGTATTACCGCCATCGATGATGATGTCACCTTTGTCTAACAAAGGGAGAAGTTGGTCAATAGTGGCATCCACTGGCGCACCTGATTTCACCATAATCATGATTTTACGAGGAGTGGCTAGCGATTGAACCAACTCTTCAACTGAATAAGCCCCGCGAATGCTTTCGCCTTTTGCTCGTCCATTAATAAAGTTTTCAACTTTATCGGTGGAGCGATTATAAGCAGTAACGGTATAACCTTTACTTGCCATATTCAGAATGAGGTTTTCCCCCATAACAGCAAGGCCGATTAAGCCAATATCAGATAGTGTTTTCATAAAATTCCAATGTTTATTTTAATTAATAATGCTTGCTTAACCATTCAACGTTATACGTCAAACGCTTAAACACAGTCCGAAGGTGAAGGGCCAATTGAACCAAGCAATTTAAGGTGTTAGAACATGCCAATCTCTTATATTAACTATTAAGAAGCAAATTAACACTTTATAAATACATAAATAAATAATGCATTGGTATAAGAAATATTGTTCAGCCCTTTCTAATGCAACAAACTACACTGTCAAAGTTTACTCTGAGGTCTCTAAAATGTCATTAATCACTACCGTAAAGAACAAACAACAGCTTGATGAATGTATCGTCCAAATGGCCTGTAACAAGCAAACAAAGACAGTAAAACCAACACACTTCTCAGCATGCTGCATAGGATCATCGAAGCATTATCTTTGGCTCTAAACGTGACTTCATCCCTGCTTGTGGAAACTCAAACCAAAGTAATAATACCCGGGTAAAATTAATCATTTTATTCATTAGAATGTGGTGGGGTAAGTTAGTATTAAATACAACAAACTGCTATAGCAGTTTGTTGTATCTTTTAACCTTAACCAATTAAAAGAGGGTGCAGGTAGTATAAAGTGGTGCAGGGGGAGCATTGCGCCGGTCGACATAATCACTTAACCGGACGTCAAGTTTCGGTGCATATAATCAAGCAACAGTGCCAGATGAGAGTTTCTAATTGGTCAAAATTTGAGGACTATTTAGCACCAAAAGAAAAGAGTAATAGCGTTACTGCTATTAAATGTGTCTTCAATTTATATCCCTGCATTAAGTGGTTATAATCTAGCAGCGCAATGAGTTAATAATCTATCATGCTCTATGCACAAATTGTTTCATAATTTTAGCGCATATTGATTAAAGCGTATCACCGTCATGCATTACATCAGCATGATCGTACTGTTCTCCCAGGCCCATCTGTATCATAATTTTTGCCGAACACCGTGAATGTTTTAATCCAAGTCCTTACCATCATTAAGGTGTGCTATATCCGCTTGGGCTGCCTGAGACTGTTAGCCTCAAATAGATTAGAATTCTATAAATTTAAAGTAAATCTATCTTAAATTCATCTCGATAGTGAAGGGACAGGCTGATAGACATTCCCTATAAAATTGGTCAATTACGTAAAGCTGGTATTTTCTGAATCCGGTCTGCAATATTGCCAACTTTCATAAATTTGTATATTATTCGAGTAAGTAATGATATTAATATACGTATAATACAAAGGAACTGTTTTATGCTAAAACCAATGCAAATTTTTATTACCAAGCGGTTACAACCAAATCAAACAATAAATAAAGATTGTTGTGCACGCACTCTCTTTGATGCAATACCATTTCATCTCTGCTTAAGCAAAAAAATGGTTAATATGTTCTTTGTTGACTCAGCTTGGCAAAATATTAACGATCTAACCTGCCCTTCACCTGCATCCAATGATTTTTTGATAAGCCCTCAATATTTTCAAAGCCCATTCCAACATAATCAAAAATCGTACGATAGTTTTAAGGGTGCGCAGAAATTATGACCAAGAATTCACGCCGCTCACCCACTGATGGTAAATTGCTAAAAGAGGCAGAGTCGCGTCTATACAATGATCCATTATCCAATGATGAAGTTACAGACTCATCAAGTCTTCTGTATGAATTACAAGTCCACCAGATCGAATTAAAATTGCAGAACGAGCAACTGATTAATTCAACGAACGCAGCTGAAAAAGCTGCTGCACGTTTCACAACACTCTATGATTTCGCGCCAATAGGCTACGTTACGCTGAATCTTAAGGGGAATATTACTCACTCAAACTTTGCGGCTGCCAAGCTATTAGGAATGAGTCGCAGTAGGTTAAAGGTGCCCGTTTGGCAGCGTTTGTGACACAGGACGACTTAGTTAAATTCAACAATTTACTCTCGCCTTCTAATATGCAAAATATTCATGTCATTCAAAGATCTTGTGAAATTGAACTTGCAGGCATGGTTACAAAAACGGTGCAGATAGATATTAGTTTCAATGATAATAATTTGGAATATCTCCTAGTATTGACCGATATCACCGAACGAAAAAAACATGAGGTTAGGCTGCAACTCGCAGCGAGTGTTTTTTCGCACGCTCATGAGGGCATCATGATAACTGATGCTAATAACACGATAATTGAAGTCAACGATATGTTTTCTCAGATCACAGGCTTCAACCGAGTAGAAGTGCTCGGCAAAAACTCAGATATGCTTAAATCTAACAAACAGTCACCTGAGTTTTATGATGCCAGACAACAGGCACTACTTGAAAAAGACTTCTGGTATGGTGAGATATGGAGCAAAAGAAAAGATGGCGAAGTGTATCTTGCGATGCAAGCCATCAGTGCCGTTAGGGATATCACAGATAAAATACAACATTATGTTTTGCTCTTTACCGACATTACGAAATCAAAAGCACATCAGCAGCAACTGGAATACGCGGCTAATTACGATGCATTAACCAACCTGCCTAATCGATTGCTGTTACTTGACCGCTTGCATGTCACACTTCTTCAATGTCAGCGGCACTCTAAAATGTTAGCCGTCGTGTATATAGACTTGGACGGTTTTAAACAAGTGAATGACACCTATGGCCATGATATGGGAGACAAACTATTAATATCCATATCACAGCACATGAAGGATGCATTACGTGAATGCGATACCCTGGCTCGTATCGGTGGCGATGAGTTTGTAGCGGTGTTAGATGACTTGGAAACTCCCAACGATTGTAAGCCGATACTCAAGCGGTTACTGAAGGCCACATCACAAAGTATTTCTGTTGATGATGTTTTGTTAAACGTTTCAGCCAGTATGGGAGTTACGATTTCCCCCCAAAACGGCACTAGTGCGGATTTACTTATACGCGAAGCTGATAAGGCGATGTACATAGCCAAAGAGAGCGGCAAGGATCACTACCATTTTTTTGATGAACATTGTGGAATTGAAGCCAGAACTCTATCCGAAAATTTGAATGCGGTACGCCATGCCCTTGCTGAAGGTCAGTTCGAATTATTTTATCAACCTAAGATTAATATGCGCACTTTTAAAGTAGTGGGTGTGGAAGCCCTAGTTCGCTGGCGACACCAAGAAAAAGGACTATTAGAGCCAAGTGAATTTCTCCCTTTTATTGAGAAACACCCGATCCGCATTGAGCTAGGTACATGGATAATCAATATGGCGCTGACTCAGATCAGTCATTGGAATAAACAGGGATTAGATTTACCCATCAGTGTAAATGTAAGTGCCTATCAGCTAAACGACAAAAATTTCCTTGCACAACTGACTACAGCACTCGAAGCTCATCAAAATG
>CAJQKX010000685.1 GCA_905479025.1 uncultured Paraglaciecola sp. | reverse complement strand
CCCTATTTGCCTCGAGATATCATCTATAGACCCAAAACTGGATTTGGTGCTCCTTTAAGACGCTGGATGAAAAATGAATTAGCAGAGATCAAGGGGGATATGCTTACGAAAGACTCTCTCACAAAAAGGAATATTTTTGATGGTGCCGCTGTTCAAAAACTTATAGCAGTGGACGACGCAGGTAAAGTTGATGCTAGCTATTTATTATTCTCGGTAATGTGCATCGAAATTTGGTGTCGTCAATTCCTAGATCGAGCTAAATAAACTGATCCTTAAGGGGACAATATATGCGACAAATTCTTCAATCACTTAAAACGGGGTCTGTTGAACTCTCATCTATCCCCGTACCAGCTTGCGGAGAAGGTCGAGTCCTAGTGAAAACTAACTGTTCCGTTGTGTCTATAGGCACCGAAAGAATGTTGGTGGATTTTGGCAAAGCGAACTTAGTCAATAAGGCGCGACAACAACCCGATAAAGTCCGCATGGTGTTGCAGAAGATTAAAACGGACGGGATTAAGCCCACTCTGGAAACAGTACTTAACAAATTAGATCAGCCTTTGCCGCTTGGTTATTGCAACATGGGGACGGTGATAGAAGTTGGCAAAGGTGTTGAAGGGTTCAGGCAGGGTGATCGCGTTGTAACAAATGGAAAGCATGCAGAGGTTGTGGGTGTGCCAAAAAATCTCTGTGTTAAGGTGCCTGATGCGGTGAGTGACGAAGCTGCAGCGTTCACAGTACTCGGCTCCATTGCACTGCAAGGTATCAGATTAGCTAACCCTACTCTTGGGGAGACAGTTGTTGTCACTGGTCTAGGGCTAGTTGGCCTTCTCACTGTCCAACTCTTATTGGCCAATGGCTGCAGAGTAATAGGTTTTGATTTTGATGCTGCTAAAGTAGATCTGGCTAGAAATTTGGGTGCCGATGCAGTCAAGATATCATCTACTAAAGATCCAATAGCATCTGCAGAGATGTTCTCGCGAGGACGGGGAGTTGATGCGGTCATTATCACAGCTTCAACGAATAGTAGCGATCCGATCCATCAAGCTGCTGTTATGTGTCGAAAACGAGGCCGCATTGTTTTAGTGGGTGTGACAGGGCTAGAACTTAGTCGAGCTGACTTTTTCGAGAAAGAGCTTTCCTTTCAAGTTTCATGTTCGTATGGACCTGGTCGATATGATCCTAACTATGAGGAAAAAGGTCAAGACTATCCGGTTGGATTCGTTCGTTGGACCGAACAAAGAAATTTTGAAGCTGTTCTGGATATGATGGCTGATAAGCGTCTTGATATAGCACCACTTGTTTCACATCGTTTTAGCATCAATGACGCTGAGAAAGCTTACGAGTTGTTTAGCAGTGCAGAACCGGCATTGGGAGTACTGCTGCACTATTCTGAAGATAATTTGGACTCCCAAGCTAATTTAGTAATACTTGAAGGCGATACCGATTCTTTGAGAACCAATAAAACTTCAGTAAGTTTTATTGGTGCCGGTAACTATGCTTCTGCAGTGCTGATACCGGCATTTAAATCGACTAATGTTCGCTTGAGAGTTATTAGTTGTAGAGAGGGAGTAAGTGGAGTTCACTTTGGGAAAAAGTTTGGTTTCGAACAGGTCACAACAGATACTCAGAAAATCTTTCAGGATGAAGGAACCTCAGCTGTTGTTATCACTACACGTCATCACAATCATGCAGAATATGTTATTAGCGCACTGGATAGTGGAAAACACGTTTTTGTGGAGAAACCCCTGTGTCTAAGCGAGCAAGAGCTGAGGAAAATTGAAACATGCTACAACGCACTTGAGCAGAAGCCGATACTTACCGTGGGCTTTAACCGTCGCTTTGCACCGCAGATTCAGAAGATAAAGTCTCTTTTAATCGAGGTTGATGAGCCAAAATCGTTTGTTATGACCGTGAATGCTGGAGCTATCCCCGCAGATCATTGGACACAGGATTTAGAGATAGGAGGTGGACGCCTTATAGGTGAGGCGTGTCATTTTATTGACTTACTCCGTTTCCTGGCTGGAGCGCCAATAAAGAATTATGGGCGTGTATCATTAAACGCGGAAACGGATGATACCTTCTCCATCATAATGTCTTTTGCAGACGGATCTATCGGTACATTAAATTATTTTGCAAATGGTCCCAAGTCCTTATCTAAGGAACGTCTGGAGGTCTTTGCGGGAGGCGGCTTCTTAGAGTTAGATAACTTTAAGAAGTTAAGAGGAAAAGATTGGCCTGGATTTAACAAATTAAATTTGATCAGTCAGGATAAAGGACAAAATTCTTGTGCAAATGCATTTATTAATGCGACTGAGGGAAAAGCTGAAATTCCAATACCGGTATCAGAGATCTTTGAGGTTACCAGAGTTTGCTGCGCCCTTGCTAAGGAGAGTGTATGAAAATAATAGATTTAATAGTAGGTGCGCGACCAAATTTTATGAAAATAGCGCCAATCATAAATGCTATTCAAGCTAGGAAAAACTCAGACTTGGCCTTTCGCCTAATTCATACCGGACAGCATTATGACCCCAAACTTTCGCAGACTTTTTTTGATCAGCTCCGAATACCGAAGCCAGATATTAACTTTGAGATTGGTTCTGGTACGCAAGCGGAGCAAACTGCGGCTATATTGATCCGCTATGAAGAACTTCTTGTAACGAAAAGTAGTGACGCCTGTTTGGTTGTCGGGGATGTTAATTCCACAATGGCGTGCGCAATTTCAGCTCAGAAAATGGGTATTCCTGTTGCACACGTCGAGGCGGGTATTCGTTCTAATGACTGGAGTATGCCCGAAGAAATTAATCGCATGGTGACAGACTCTATAACTAACTGGTTTTTCACAACCAGCAGAGAAGCCAAAGATAATCTCAGCCGATCTGGTGTTCCCCAAGAGCGGATATTCTTTGTTGGAAACACTATGATTGATACACTGCTAAAAAATGTTCTTAGGTTTACTCCTCCTGAGTTTTGGAGGTCGTTCAACC
>CAJQKX010000684.1 GCA_905479025.1 uncultured Paraglaciecola sp. | reverse complement strand
CCTGAAACAGCAATAATAAGTTCTTTCATGCCCAAGGCTCTCGCCATAATACCCACATAAAGGCTTGGCTTGATAGTTATGGTATGGATCACATCAGGCCGTAATCGTCTTAACAAGCGTAAAATGCTAAAGCAGGTTTTGAACTCATTAATCATCGACACACCGGCTCTGGAAAAAGGTACTTCATGGATTATAAAACCCAAACTCTTAAGATAGTCTTGCTGTCCTGTAAAACGGCAAGCCAAATGAACATCATATCCTTCTTTCAACGCTGCAAGAGCGATGGGCAAACGGTGAGATATGAGGAACCAATCAACATTAACTACCATTAAAAGTTTACGCTTCATTTAGATCACACTTCCTATTGACATATGGGGTCATGGTTAAAAAAATAATTAAAGCTGCATTGGAATAGTATAACTTGCGAGAACAATCAATAATAAGAAAGTGGATAGTCTAATGAAAGCACACAAAACGAGAGGTAACCAGATTGGGCATGGCAAGTAGTTCAAAGTGAATTAATATAGCTTGTTGACAAATCAAATAATGAAAGCATTACTATATTTTAAGGACTGCGTAATTTCTAATGGGATCGAAAACAGCCAACCAAACAATACGACGAAGCGCTCGCAATAACCTGATTGAGCGGACATGCAATGTGAACCTCGGCAGCAGATCGACATAAAGCGCAACAAATATCATATCTATGCGACAGCAGAGACTCAGCGCGATTTACAATAAACAAACTTTTCATATTAAACACCGAGCTCTTTACCTTTCCAATTCACTGAATTGACTAATAATGGATTTCACCCGTTTTTACTGAAGTCCTTTATATAAATCAATGAGGTCCTTTTGACTAATGATATCATGCGACTTTTTGCCCAAAAAATAAACAACAGAGCTAGAGTCAAACAACATCTTTTCAGTTACCAAAAATTCTAGCCTTGGAAGTAACAAAAAGAAGGGAGCGGATAACAGCTTTGCAATTGTTTGATTTCTAAAAATACCCCAAAATAGATATCTAACGGACCATGCGAGCGGCATTCCTACACTTTCCCTTCCTCCCATTTCAATCATATCAAAGCTTTTAAACAGATATCGATGCCCAAGAACTGTAAAACGATTAAAATCGTAGGCTCCTTCATGAACCTGTTGCATAAAAGGACTCTCAGCATAAACAATTCCTTCAGATGAAAGCACTCTGTATATTTCTGATACGACTTTTACAGGGTCAACCACGTGCTCAAGTACAGCTTGAATCCACACACCATCAAACGAATCAGAAGCAAAGGGAAGATAATGGGCATCACATATGAAATCAACCGTATCTGTTTCGAAAATATCGATTCCTGTTATTGACACCTCTTGCGAGTCCCATAATAATTCCGTTGACAAGCCTTTAGTACCTGAACCGATAACAAGAATACGTTTTTTAGTGAAGTTCGAAGCTGACATCATTGAAATAAAGTTCTCAGCTTTCTTTCTTGTGTCAGCTCCATCCCCTTTAAAGAATGAAATAAATGACTTTAATAATTTGTTATTTATAAGATTTCGTTTTACGAAAGGATTTTTGCTATCTTCCCTGATTGCTGAAACGGAACAAACAGTGTCGCAATTGATTTCTGATATCAAAATAGGAGCTCTGTTCGCCTTTAAAAACCACTCCCCTTGTTGATGATGAATACAATTAGGATTAGAACAACGATAAAAGTCATCTTCTTTTTCTAGAATCCAGCCACATGGCCCTGGACAAGTTAAACAAATACTTTCGTTATTCATAATAAAACTCTAATTTCCACGATATAGTAATTAAACATTTAGTTTATGCCGTTTTGTGTAGATCGCTTCAAAATCAAGCAAAGCTATAAAGAACCAAAAAAAAGGTAGCCAATACTCTGCCACAAATCCAAAATGGAGATAAACTGCAATAGCTGAGGCAACAAATAGGAAATAATTCTCACTAATCTTTATTACACTCCGTAACTTGAAGAGCATTGCGGATACAAAAAACCCTAATGACAACAGGCCTCCGTAAGCTAAAATCACCCCATACAAACTAATATATCCCGAACTGACCGCGTAGCCATTATATGTAGCTCCTGCTTCAGACAATCCTTGGGGCATCCCCATCCCAATGCCAAATGGATACTCTTTAATCAATTCATAAAGATTCATGAAGATAGTCGCTCTTTCAAAGCTAGACCCAGCCGAAACATTTCCTGTCAGCAGTGATAGCTTATCTAAGAAAGTTTCGTTATAGAATAGCTGAATGAATTCAAATAGATAGTTAAATAACAGAACAGATACAATAGTAATTATACTAAGGCCAAACAGTGAAAATTTAAATCTAGCTAAAAACAAGTAGCCTAATGATAAAGACATTACAACAAAGCCAGCAGAGCTAAATAGCATGGCAAATGCAGAGCCGATGAGCGTGAAATAAATAATTCTAAATAGTTTAGTTTTATGCTTAACATATATTATGGACGGGAAAAATAATACCTCATAGAACAGTGCAGTTACACCTGACTCGGATGCAAACCCTCTAGCTCTAAGAACTCGGCCAGCTGTCTCGGCAACGTATTCCTTATCCCCAGAATGTTTAATCAACGCATCTATGTTGAATGAAAAAATATTGTCCAGCACAAATTCAAAAATAATAAATACAGACACTATCAGTAATGAAATTGACATCGTTTTAAATAATAAGCGGTAACTTACTTCACTTACGATCGTATCTAAAAGAGCTTCTTTTACTACCAGGTAATAAAAAATAAACGGAAGTGAAAAACCTAAAATATGTCTAACAGTCTTTCCATTTATGAGACTAATTTCAAACAAAAGTGGGAGCAACATAAACAAAATGGATAAAAGAAAAAGCCCATCACTTAACTGAAAATGAATTTTTGGAAAGTTTTTTTTACCATAACACAATAAAACAAAACAAATTAATAGCGGTATTGGTGTCCATGGTGAAAAACTAAAGACGTCTACAAAGGGCATCATTACGATAAATGCTAACAATAAATATCTATAAGACTTGAGCATAGTTTTTCTTTGTAAATTGGTCAGATTTTAATAACATTAAATGATTTACTCACCTGTTCATCATACAAATGATCATATTTTATGAAAAACTCTGACGCCATCTCTTCGTTTCGAATTTTAAAATGAGACATTCGATTTTTATAATGTTTGTATGTCACAGGATCTTGGAGAGAGATTAAAAACTTCGCACACTTATAAGGATCTTCATGAGTATAAAAGTCATCACTCGTTAACGGCTTTCTGCCGTCGACAGTTTGAATTGCAATGATCGGTTTGGATTTTGAAGCCGCCTGCAGCGCAGCAACGCCGACCGTATTACAAACACTTGCAGTCAAGTAGACTGAGGTTAGTTCAGATAGCGCCTCGGGGTTATCGAAATATCCTAAAAACATAACATTATCCTCAAGGCCATAAGACCTAACTAAACTTTTAGCTCGCTGCAAATCGGAGCCATCTCCGGCA
>CAJQKX010000683.1 GCA_905479025.1 uncultured Paraglaciecola sp. | reverse complement strand
CTTTAAAATATTGCATAACTTACCTCTTAAACTTTTGCGTATATTTTGTCTTTAGCTGCTTTTTTTCGGAGCTAATTTCTATTAATAAACTTCAAACAAACCTGCAGCACCCATACCGCCACCAATACACATAGTACAAACAACAAATTTAGCACCACGGCGTTTACCTTCAATCAAGGCGTGGCCAACCATACGTGCGCCGCTCATTCCGTAAGGGTGACCTACCGAAATAGCCCCACCATTAACATTCAGAATATTGTCATCAATACCTAACTTATCGCGGCAATATAATACTTGCACAGCAAACGCTTCGTTTAGCTCCCACAACCCAATATCGTTCATGGTTAAGCCATGCTGCTTAAGCAGTTTTGGAATAGCGAAAACAGGGCCAATGCCCATTTCATCTGGTTCGCAGCCTGCAACGGCAATACCGCGATAAGCGCCTAATGGGGTGAGGTTTTGTTGTTCAGCTAGTTTACTGCTCATCAAGACACTGGCAGACGCGCCGTCAGATAATTGACTCGCATTACCTGCAGTGATAACGCCACCCTCAATAACAGGCTTTAAATTATTCAGACCTTCTAAGGTGGTTTCAGCACGATTGCCTTCATCTTTAGTTAAAGTTACTTCTTGAAAGCTTTCTACTTTAGTCTCGCGGTCAATGATCACTTTAGTCGCATTTACCGGTACAATTTCATCATCAAATTTACCTGCCACTTGCGCCGCTGCGGTGCGCATTTGGCTGCGATAAGCATATTCATCTTGCACATCACGATTAATACCGTAGCGAGCAGCGACTATTTCAGCAGTTTGTAACATAGGCATGTAGATATTTTTGTGCATTTTAGCCAAGGCTGGATCAACCATTCGGTGAGTATTCATCGATTTGTTTTGCACTAAGCTAATAGAATCCAGTCCACCTGCAACCATTACGGGTACGTTGTCAGTAATAATATGTTTTGCTGCTGTGGCAATCGCGTACATACCTGAGCTACATTGACGGTCTAAGGTCATGCCAGATACAGACGTAGGTAAACCTCCAGCGAGTCCAGCAAGACGACCAATATTCATGCCGCCGCTGCCTTGGGTTAAAGCGCTGCCCATTATCACGTCATCAACACTGGCGGGGTCAATACCAGACTTTCTTACTGCTTCACGGATAGCATGGCCACCTAAACTTGGGGCTTCCAAGTTATTGAATGCGCCTTTATAAGCACGGCCGATCGGAGTTCTCGCGGTTGATACAATGACTGCTTCTTTCATAAGATCCTCTATAAATTACTTAAATTGGTTAGTGGTAAGACACACATCAATGACTATAGGTCAGCGAATCGTTTGCCTTGTTCTGCTAATTTTTTCAATAATGGAGCGGGCTCAAACCAGTTTTCACCATGTTCGCCTAGCTCATCGCGATATTTACACATAGCGTCATATACTGTTTTTAAGCCAATTTCATCGGCATACTGCATAGGTCCACCGCGATAAACAGGGAAGCCATAGCCGTACACATAAATCACATCGATATCGCTAGACTTTGCAGCAATGCCTTCATCCAAGATCAACGCACCTTCGTTTATCATAGGGAAAATAATCCGTTCGATAATTTCTTGATCACTGATGTCACGTTGCGCCACGCCTAAATCTGCAGCTACTTCCTTCGCTAGCTCAAGAACACTTGGATCAGGAATAGGTTTACGGCTACCGGCTTCGTACAAATACACACCTTTACCGGCTTTTAACCCTACCCTGCCCTGTGCGACTAATTTGTCAGATAAGATGCAATAAGTGGGATCATGCTTAATAAATTCGCGGCGTGATTCACGTACAAAAGCACCAATATCCTGCCCCGCCATATCCCCCATAGTGAAAGGTCCCATAGGTAAACCAAAATCGTAAATCACTTTATCGATATGTTCTGGCGTACCACCTTCAAGCATCATACGGCTCGCTTCACGGCCGTATGTTTCAATCATGCGATTACCGACAAACCCAAAACAAACACCCACTAATACAGCAACCTTATTGATCTTCTTTGCCATTTTCATAGTGGTTTTAATCACTTCAGGTGATGTTTGGCTGGTTTTAACGACTTCCAGCAATTTCATTACGTTGGCAGGACTAAAGAAATGCAAACCAATCACATCTTCTGGGCGCTTCGTGGCTTCAGCTATTTCATCAATATCTAACGTAGAGGTATTAGAGGCTAAAATCGCGCCGGGCTTACACACAGCGTCTAAAGCTTTGAATACTTCTTGTTTGACTGACATCTTTTCAAATACAGCTTCAATCACTAGGTCTACATCACTTAAAGCAGCGTATTGTGTTGAACCCGTTAATAATGCCATTCTGTCTTCGACTTGCTCTGCAGTGAGTTTGCCTTTTTTCGCTGAGTTTTCGTAGTTTTTACGAATAAGCGCCAAACCTTTATCTAAGGCGTCTTGTTTAAGCTCAAGCATTGTTACAGGAATACCCGCGTTGGCAAAGTTCATCGCAATACCGCCCCCCATAGTACCTGCGCCAATAATACCGACTTTTTTGATATCTCTTATAGGGGTTTCTTTGTCAAAATCTTTGACATGGGATGCAGCACGTTCAGCGAAGAAGAAATGCTGTTGTGCTCGCGCTTCTTTAGAACGCATACATTCCATAAACAATTCACCTTCACGCACTAAACCTTGTGCAAAAGGTAATGCAATCGATGCTTCAACAGCTTGAATACAACGTTCAGGTGCAAAGAAACCTCTAGCCTTAGTTGCTAGCCCTTTACGGTAATGAGCAAATAATTCTTTTGGGGCTGTACTAACATCAATCTTCAGATCACACGTTTTACGTACTTTACTACCACCAGCAATCACTTCTTCGCAAAACGTTAATGCACTATTAAGCAAGGTTTCTGGACTATCGACGACAACATCAAATACACCAGGTAATTTTTTAGCGGCAACAGGGCGACCAGAAACAATCATGTCTAGCGCTTGTTGAACGCCTGCTAATCGTGGCAAACGTTGTGTTCCGCCGGCTCCTGGCAAAATACCTAAATTCAC
>CAJQKX010000682.1 GCA_905479025.1 uncultured Paraglaciecola sp. | reverse complement strand
CCTTTGTGAGTTAGGTGCCTCTGCCGGTAGCTTAATGCCTCCCAGAAGGATAAGGATAAGGATAAGGATAAGGATAATAAAGTCATCAACATAGCCTTAAGTTGATGATGATCAGGACTTTCTATCATTTCAGCTTTTAAAATTTAAAGGTCAGTACAAATAGAAAACCCATTTGCACTGTCTCTTTGCTTATTGTTATTAAATAGCTATATTTTATCAATAGTTACATTGTTTTGTGTTTGTTCAACAAAAGGATTTAAACGATGGATAAAGCAAACCGCACTTATGCACCTATCGATAATTTGCATATTAGCCATCAAGGCGCAGTCATTCAGGCATGTATAAAAACAGCGGGAACAAATGAAATAGAGGTTATGAAGAGATTTATACAACATGTTAAAAAACCTCAACATGGTTGTTTGGATATTGAAAACACTGCGGATGAAGTGTTTTATCAACAGTCTGCAAAACAGTGTTTACTCCTTGCCAAACGACTGTATGTTTCAGAATTATATCAGGCACGATCATTGGCAGTTTGTATTCTTGGCCGGTTGGCAGCCAAATCAAACGAAAGCCTCGCGTTTTTGAAGTTACAAGTCAGTCAAGATACTGATTGGCATGTAACAGAGATAATGGCGAAAGCCTTTAACCGATATTGTGCAGACATCGGCTATAAAAATGCCCTGTCTGTTATCAGGGAATGGTTAGCAGATGCGGATCCCAATGTACGCCGGGCAGTGACAGAAGGCTTGAGGGTGTGGACAGAGCGCCCCTACTTCGTTAAACATCCAGCGCTTGCCATCCAATTGTTGAGCGCACTTCAAAACGATGAAAGTGCGTATGTGAGAGATTCCGTCGGAAATGCATTGCGTGACATCAGCAAAAACCACTCTGCTCTGGTCAAAAATGAGTTAGCTAAATGGGATATTACAATCAATAACATCAAACAAACACACACTAGCGAGTCAATATTTGCCACCCATACAGGGTTAACACTCGATTGTCCACTTCCCAAAAATGTCAATGCTGTTTAGGCATAAGTTGAATATGTGTTGCAACAAGTTGGCACTTACGCCTGTTGAGCCTAATCAGTTCGATGCTAAAACATCGCCTTCAATGGGCTTGTCGAGACTGTATTTTGTGATGTATAAAAGTGCCAATGACTAGTAGACAAGTTGATCAAGGTCAATAAAAATAAAGGTTTAAGAGCATATTGTTGACGTACCATAGTTAAGAGTAACCAATATATGAAATGCACATTGTACGGTCGTCTTTGCAATAAATGTGAGATGCTTGAAGATCATCTTAGCCAAGCTGCCACGGCCTTAGATATCGATTATGAGTTGGAACGGATCACAGAGACTATTGATATCTTAACAGCGGGCATAATGCATACACCGGCACTGCTCATAGATGACGAGATAGTAGTGGAAGGCAAAGTCGCCAGCTTTAGTGAACTAAAAAAGCTGCTAATGTCTTCTCAGCATAGATAGCTTGAGATCAAAATAGGCTTTTTTAAGCAAACGCTATTACCTTGCTCCACTTTCTTACTCACGATTATTGCAGATCCTGGATGTTTCATTATGCATACCCATTGGGTCAATTACAAAATGAAAGTTGATACTGTGTTTACCTCTGCGTGGTCAGAAAGCACATTTGAAGCAATAAAAAAAAGCCCGCGTAGTAGCGGGCTTTTTGAGGTATACATTAACTGTCTACACTACCAACCGGTAATGTCACGTAAACCTTTACCAATGTCAGCCAAAGAACGTACAGTTTTAACACCTGCCGCTTCTAGCGCTTTGAATTTCTCTTCAGCTGTGCCTTTACCGCCTGCGATAATGGCGCCTGCATGGCCCATACGTTTACCTTCAGGTGCAGTTACACCAGCGATGTATGAAACAACAGGTTTAGTCACATGAGCTTTGATATATTCAGCTGCTTCTTCTTCAGCAGAGCCACCGATTTCACCAATCATCACGATAGCTTCAGTTTTAGGATCTGCTTGGAACAATTTCAAAATATCGATGAAATTTGAACCAGGGATAGGGTCGCCACCAATACCAACACAAGTCGATTGGCCAAAACCTTCGTCAGTTGTTTGTTTAACCGCTTCGTACGTCAACGTACCAGAGCGAGAAACAATACCGACTTTACCAGGCTTATGAATATGACCAGGCATGATACCAATCTTACATTCACCAGGCGTGATCACACCTGGGCAGTTTGGACCAATCATTCGAACGCCTTTTACGTTCAAATATTCTTTCACAAACAACATGTCGATAGTGGGGATACCTTCAGTGATACAAATGATCAACTCGATACCAGAATCAGCCGCTTCAACAATTGAATCTTTGCAAAACGCCGCGGGTACATAAATAACAGACGCCGTAGCACCCGTTTTTTCAACGGCTTCACGTACTGTGTTAAATACAGGTAAGTCAAGATGTGTAGTGCCACCTTTGCCAGGTGTTACGCCACCCACCATCTTTGTGCCA
>CAJQKX010000681.1 GCA_905479025.1 uncultured Paraglaciecola sp. | reverse complement strand
GTTTAGCGTCTGTCTTTAATTATGCTAAACTGCCTTTTGCTTGAGATTCATCGATGCCGACAGATTCGCTGACCGAGCTAATCATATCTGTTATGTTTGGTATGGCAGGTGTTTCTGCTTGGATACCAAACATACTCTTAATAGAATCGAGCCAACCTTCGGCGTGACTTGGTGGTGAAAAGGCAAAGGCGGATACAACGATAAGTAAATAAGAGAGTTTCATCATTAATTTTCAACTTAGTAAGTGAATAACTTCAATAATAATAAACCCAAATACATGATCACGTTAATAGATTTTAAAGAAAGACCAAAATCTTAGTATCTCGACTGACTAAATGATCATCATTTTATCGCCGACTTTTATCCTTCCATCGGCAATGACGCGACAACAAACACCGCCGCGCCAATCAGGTACGAGGGCTTGGGTTAACCCTTGATGTTGGGCATCCATTTTTGGGCAAGGGTCAGTCTCACCAGTGACGTACAAAATACATTGACCAATCTTGATTTGTTGACCGACCATAGTTGCATCAAAACTAACGCCGTCGACCAATAAATTAGCTCGCCTGACTGTCCATGGAAGTGTGGTAGCTACTTCATCACAAGCAAGTTTCCACTGTTCAATACTCATTACCGTCACCTGACGTTTGCCTGGCTTACCTCTAAAGTCACCATCTATGCCCGCCACTTTGCTTACCATAGTCTCTACCTTCCTTTGCATCGGGGCTCTAGATTTAGGGCGAAATGCGATATCCAATAACTGCATACTGTTTCCTATTTAAAGGTTAATGGGCTGGAATGGTCTTTTTTGAATATACCTGAGCCGTAGCCCTAAGGTTACCGCTGCGGTACTTAAACCACATATAAAGCCTATCCAAAAACCTGCGGCAGCCATTTTAGGCACTATCCAATCAGTTAACCCCAACACACACCCGATTGTCATACCGACTACCCAATAAGATATAAAGCTTAAATAGAACATAGCTGTTGTGTCTTTGTAACCGCGCAGCGCAGTGCCTGATATAACTTGAATTGCGTCTGAAAATTGAAACATAGCAGCCAACAATAAAAGACCTGATGCCAACTCAATCACAGGTGGGTCAATACTGTATAACTTAGCGATAAACTCACGGCCAATAACAGTTAGGCAGGCGGTGAAAACAGCAATGCTGATACCCAAAAAGAAAGCACATTTTGTCGCGATTTTTGCCTGTTGAGGATCTTGCTCACCAAGTAAATGCCCAATACGAATACTGGTTGCCATTCCAATACTTAGGGGGATCATAAACATCAATGCAGAAAAATTGAGTGCCACTTGATGGGATGCCACCGCAATGGCACCAAAAGGCGCAAGTAAAATGGCCACTGCTGCAAATAAGGTGACTTCAAATAGTATGGTCATAGCGATGGGTAATCCCAATTTCATACATTCCATCATGTTTTGATAATGTGGGCGATATAGCTTGGTATACAAGTCATACTTTGCCAACTTTTTGGACTTGAGTGTGTATAACCAAGTAGCAATAAACATGGCCACAAACACTAAGGCTGTGGCCACACCACAACCGGCACCGCCCATTTCTGGGAGGCCAAACTTTCCATAAATTAATACATAGTTAGCCGGTATATTGACCAATAAACCAATACCCATAATGAGCATGCTAGGTTTAGTAATAGACAATCCTTCGCAGTAATTTCTGAGTACTTGATACAAAGCAAAGGCAGGCATCGAGTACAAAATATAATGAATGTAGTCAATGGTAATACGCCGTAAATCCTCATCCATTTGGATGTATTGCATCAAAGGTTCAAATACAAAACCAAATAACACGGCAAGAATAGAAAAAGCCAAGGCTAGCCACACCATTTGATGAGTATAGTTAGCCACTTTATCAAACTGTTTTGAGCCATTAAAACGAGAGATGATGGCTGGCAGTGCAAGGGTGATACCCTGAATAAACACGATTATCGGCAGAGTAAAACCAAACCCTATTGCCACCGCTGCCATATCGGTTGCTGAATAACGGCCTGCCATAATTGTATCTGACACCCCCATCAAGGTCTGGGTGATTTGCGCGACCAGCAAAGGCCACGCTAGATGACAAATTGTTCTTAATTCTTTCTTAAATGCCACAAATCTTACTTCTTATTGTTGTTGAAAACGAAAGTTTTTCTAATTACAGAGAATACTGTGTGCCGCGCGCAATAGTTACGGAAGAAAGAGAACAGAGCGTTTAATTTTTTATTATTTTATGTGAAGAAATATGCTCTTAGTTTGTTCGTCTATCTTGTCTAGTGGCAACTGGCTCAAAACGGCTGTATGTTAACTGCCTCACCTTCTTGAACGTCTCCTGTATCTTGTTCTAGTATCATATAACAATTGGCATGGGCGATGGAACTCATGATACCGGAACCTTGTTTGCCATTGGGCTTCACCAAAAGTTCACCTTGTTCGTCACGGTAGAATAACCCCCTTTGATAATCGGTTCGTCCCGGGCGTTTACGAATAAGACTGGCGGCTTTGGCAACAAAATGTGGTGCAGGTAAATATGTTTGACCACTTAATTTTTGTAATACCGGTTTAACTAGCTGCTCAAATGTCACATAAGACGACACAGGGTTACCGGGCAACCCGCAAAAGAAAGCGTTACCCAATTGTCCAAAAGCAAAAGGTTTGCCAGGTTTAATCGCCACCTTCCAAAAATTAATAGAGCCCAGCTCATCCAAAATTTCTTTTACGAAATCGGCATCACCAACCGATACCCCACCGCAAGACAACACTAAATCACAATGATTACCCGCTTTTTCAAAAGCGGCTTTGAGGTCGTCTTTGTCATCTTTGACAATGCCAAGATCAAACAGAACAACGGGAAATGTTGTGAGTAATGCGCTAAGTGCATAACGATTACTCTCGAAGATAGCGCCATCGGTAAGAGGGTGACCAGGGTGCGTTAATTCATCACCCGTAGCAATTAGACCTACTTTGATATGACGAATGACTGATATTTCAGCTATACCCACAGAAGCAATTAATGCTAAATAGGCTGGGGTGAGCTTAGTGCCTTTGGTTACCACAACGCTGCCTTGCTGAATATCCTCTCCCGCTTTTCGAACGCTGTTACCCCATTTAGGTATTTGTTTGAAAATAACTAAACCGTCTTGAGTTTCTGTGTTTTCTTGCATTACCACAGAATCAGCCCCTTGCGGGATAACGGCACCTGTCATGATCCTGATACATTGGCCAGCTAACACTTTATGTTTAAAAGGTGCACCAGCCAAAGCTGTGCCCACTAATTGTAGTGGGTTGTTACCTATCAGATCCTCGCAGCGCATAGCATAACCATCCATGGCTGAATTATCATTGGGTGGCACATTAATGTTGGACACCACATTCATGGCTAACACTCTGCCCAATGCATTTTCCAATTCTATTTGCTCACTTTCTAAAACTGGAATAACTTGGTTTAGCATAGTGGAAATCGCAGATTGAATAGGTAAGAGTCCGGGGCTATCGCAGGTTTCGATCATAGGTTTCGTTATTGTCAGTATTGTCAAATCAATAGGTGATTATCGCAAAAAAAACGATAGAGGGTGAGCAAATTTAAAAAGACAGGTATAAATGTCCAGTATTTTGATTACCGTTTAAATTTTTTAGATTTTGTAGCCTTTAGCTTTGAGTTTTGCTAATACACTATTAGGCCCTGAAAGATGCAATGCGCCAACCAATATAAATTCTGTGGGGTGGTAATCGAGCATGTTCACAATCTTAGGTAACCAATTGTTGTTGGGTGTTACCAGCAAGTTTTGATAAATAATGGGGTAGTCAGCTTTAAAAGGTGTGATGCCTACATCGGCCATATCTTGCATATCACCTGTAAGCCAAGTCGAATGTAACTTCGCAAACATCTCCGGCATTTTTTTTATATCTTTTAAGGTGTATTGAATCATGGCATTAGGATCGTCACTGCTAAATTTAGCGATAAACGCCAGTTGTTCATCAGGTGTTTCTAGCCAGCCATGTTCGATAAACCCAAAGGTTAGCCAATATTAATTAAAAGTTGATTCGACTGCTAGGGCTTCAGCTCATTTTTATAGGGTGAAAGTAATGAACTGGTTGTATCCAAATCATTAACAATATGCTTATCCACCGACTTGTTATCATCTTTATCCATAACAACCACAACGTGATTGTTTGAATGTATATCAATGCCGGAGTAATATGACATCTCAGCCTCCTAGTTTAATTTCCACTTATGCTGTAAGTATTTTAACCAAACTAAAACAGGAGGCTGGCTAGAGGAT
>CAJQKX010000680.1 GCA_905479025.1 uncultured Paraglaciecola sp. | reverse complement strand
CTCTATTGTGCTACCTATACATTTTGATGTGTTGGCCTTCAACATGTCTGCCGCTAGTGCGCAACTGGGAGGGCAAGAGCCGATTAAACTTAAAAGTCTCAGCCTAAAGGCCACAGGCAGTAAGAAAGCAATAATGTTGCATGAGCTGTTGGTAGAGCATGGCCAAGGGCGGTTGTTCGCCAAGGGTAATCTGCAGTTAAATGGTGATTATGAGCATGCGCTTTCTGTAGACACCCATGCTAATTTAGACCAAAAATCACCCTTAAAGCTAACATTACGGTCTTCAGGCAATATCCATTCCCTATCGACAAAAGTCGAATTAATTGAGACATCTTTATCAGTTAAAACACAAACTAATGCTTCACAAGCCAAACCTTTAAAGCTAGTGATAGATATCACAGCACAACCTTCTAAAGCCACCTTACCTGTCAAAATAAGGTTAGACTGGACTTATTTGGAATGGCCTTTAGTCGCGCCAAAGTTTAAGTCCGCGTTAGGTGAGATTGATATTCAAGGTGACTTAAACACGATGAACATGGCGATGCAGGCTGGGTTCGTGGGTGAAAATGTCCCCGATACTCAAATCAATCTCAGGGCTATCGCCACATCAACCCCACGGGATAAACAGTTCGAACTGGATGCGTTTTTGCTGGAAACCTTGGGTGGTCAAGTCTTCAGCAAAGGTAAATTGACCTTTGCTGAGTTTATCAATTGGCAAGGCAGTTCTGTTATAAGCCACCTTGACCCAGGTATTTTATGGCCTGAATGGGGGGCAGATATTAATGGGGAAGTGTCCAGCCAAGCCAATAAAAGCCAAGGTATTTGGAATGCTAAATTAAATGAGGTAGAGATTAACGGACAGTGGCAAGGTTACCCTTTAAGTGTCTCAGGCAGAGTTGATTTTCATCAAAACAACGGTCTGCAACTGCAAGCATTGTCCTTAAAAAATGCTGAGAATATTTTTCTACTAGACGGCGGTGTATCCCAGCAGCAAGCACTTGATATTTCGTTTTCACTCGATGCTGCTGACCTTTCAAATTCACTTCCTCAATTAGGCGGTTCACTCAATTTAGTAGGCAATGTGAGGGGGAGTGTTGAACAACCAGAACTAAGCTATGCGCTGTCAGGTAATAATTTGCTGATTTCAGAGGTGTTCATTCAGCAAGCTAAAGGTAGTGGCTCTATTAAGTGGGATGAGCAAAAACCGGTGGAATTAAATCTAAATCTAGCGGGTATTCAAGGCATAAGTAACCAAGTTGATAGTGCCCAGATGATATTAAGCGGTGATGCTAATGATCACCGATTTGATGTGACAACCAGTGGACAAAACAGCAACGTTAATTTGAGTATTCAAGGCCAGCTTGATCAAACGTCTTGGCTAGGTAACTGGTTATCTGGTGACATTAAATCATCTTACGCAAATTTGACCTTACTTGAACCTTTTAAAATTGAGGCTGATTGGGGCAAACAGCAATATCAGATTGCACCTCATTGCTGGCAGCATTTTGACAATCAACTGTGTATTAATCAGGCCGAATTTATGCACAACACCGCAACTTGGAGTGTGTCACTTAAAGAGTTTGATATGCTTTCAGTGGTCCGTCGTTTGGTGCCGGGAATGCCAAAAATTCAAACTAATAGTCGACTAAATTTAGATATGTCCGGTGAGTGGGATATTGCACAGCTACCTCATGCAAACTTACGTGCTAATTTGAGTTCAGGGGATTGGGTATTTGGCGAGCAGGACAACTTTCAACTGACATTAGACGAAACGTTAGTTGAGGCACAGATCACTCCAAAAAACATTCTGGCTAAAATTAATTTGTCTGGTAATCAGGTTGGCTCTCTGAGCGCCAGCATACAAGGGCAGTCTGGCGTGTATGCCGACCCACTAAGCAGACCTATACAAGGTGAGTTACTTATTGAGCGTTTTGACTTGGCTGCGCTTAAAGTGCTAGTCCCGCAATTGGATGTATTACAAGGGGGAATTAATGGCCAAGTACAAATTGACGGCACACTTGATAATCCTTTGCTAACTGGCGAATTAAAGCTGTCCAACGGTGCGTTAAAAGATGAATCATTGCCTGTGGCACTCAGTGCCATTGAGCAAGGTATCAGCTTAAAAGGACAAAGTGCTGATTTCAATGGCAGTTATAAGCTAGGCAAAGGTATAGGTGAAATGCAGGGTAATATTGTTTGGTTGCCAACGCTTATAGGACATTTACACCTTACTGGTGAAGCATTGGAATTTGATTATCAAAATATAGTAAAAGCCAAGGTTAGCCCAAACATCAATCTTATGTTCGAACCCAATCATTTAGAATTAGTAGGTGAAGTGGCTGTCCCTTATGCACGCGTCAAAGTACGTGAATTACCAAAAGGGTCAATATCTCCATCAAAAGACGTAGTGTTAGTTGAAAAACAGGCCGAACAAAATACAGCTCAACAAAAGCTGGTGCTGAATGTGTTGCTGAAACTTGATCCTCTGGAGCGTCAGGAGGTCAAATTAGATGCCTTTGGATTAACCACCGACTTACAAGGTCAATTGCGACTGCAAAACAATAAAGCGGTAATATTTGGGAGTGGTGAGGTGCAACTGGTTAATGGAAGGTATCGGGCTTATGGCCAAAAACTGGTTATTCGTGACGGTGATATTTTATTTACTAATGCGCTAGGCCGTCCATATTTGAATATAGAAGCGGTGCGTGATCCTAAATTAACCGAGGACGATGTCATCGCTGGATTATTAGTTGTTGGTATGGCGCAAAACCCAACAGTCACAGTGTTTTCTGAACCTGTGATGGAGCAACAACAGATCTTGTCTTACATGTTAACTGGGCGAAGTTTAAATGAGTCAAGTGGTGACAGCCAAGATACTATTTTAACCAATGCCTTGCTGTCTCTTGGTTTGGGGCAAAGTGAAAATATTATCAGCAAAGTAGGCAATACACTTGGTTTTGAAGACGTCAGTTTAGACACGTCGGGGCAAGGTGATAGTACCCAACTATCGTTAACAGGTACTGTTGCTCCTGGTGTGCAATTACGTTATAGGGTCGGGGTATTTGATTCTATTTCAGAAGTCGCAATACGTTATCAATTATTACCTAAACTTTATATTGAAGCGGTGAGCGGCGCCAGTAATGCCATCGACCTATATTACCAGTTCAGTCTGGATGGCAGCCAAAAGAAGCAAA
>CAJQKX010000679.1 GCA_905479025.1 uncultured Paraglaciecola sp. | reverse complement strand
AGCCATCGGCACCTATTGCATCTCCTGTTGGATGACGACAGCATAGATTGAAGAGATCAAAACCCAGAAAGTTTTTTTCAGTAATCTGGACTGATTGATTTCAATCCCTTTCTTTCCGCAACTTACAGCTAGCCTCAATTGATTCTTTGGGCATGGGTCAGTTGGGAAGCATAAATATCCCGGGAAAAAACTAATATCATTTTTATGAGCTATCGATGCTAATATTGCAGTGTCTACGTGGTTAGGTAAGGTGACCCAGAGAAAATAACCGCCCTGCGGTATTTCGAAGACCGCATCCGGTAGATGATCGTACAAACCTCGTATCAGTGCATCCCTGTTTTCAGTAAGTCGTTCTGACAGATTTTTTGTAAAACTTTGAGCATACCCAGTTTCAAATGCTCGAGCTACGATGAGCTGACTCAGCGAACACCCACATCCATCATCCTTGTACTGAAAGAGCAATTCTATCAAAACCGTTGATGTACAAATCCAACCAAAATGTAGACCTGGTGCCAAAATTTTCGATGTCGTTCCAATATAGATGTAACGGTTCGGCGTTAACAGCGCCGAAATTGGAGGCAGTGCTTCGCCAAGAAACCGTATGTACCGATAAGGATCGTCCTCTATTAAAGTTATGTCAAAGTCTTCGACCAGATCGGCAATTTTTTGCCTCCGAGACAGCGGCAAACAGCTTCCGGTTGGATTATCAAACTCAGGCACCAAATAGAGAAAAATTTTCTTACCAGTTACGCTATGCTGGGATAACCTCTCAGCTAGTATATCAACATCGATACCCATATTATCTTGGTTAATAGGTACTATTTTGGCACCGGTCCTACGAAATATTGGGATAGCTGTTAGGTAAGTTGGGGATGGAACAATAACAATTGTATCTTCATCGAATAACGCCCTGCAGACAATAGAAATAGCATCTTTGGCCCCATTCGTCAGCATAAGCTGATCAGTGCTATTTACAATTCCAAATTGATCGCTTAACCATAAAATCAACTTAAGGAGCTTCTTGTTTCCTGCGGTAGGTCCGTACTGCAACGCAACAGTTTGATCCGTGGCCAACACATGCGAAGCGAAGGAGTGTAGGTTTGGGAGATAGCTTTCACATGCGATCCCCGCACTCATTGAAATATAGTCATCCTCAATATCCAAATGCGCCATCTTTGATGGATCAAAGTACCTCTCTTGCGTCACCAATTTTCTTCCATTTCAATCGACCATAAGAAGTTTTTAAGTGAATAAAATCACCACAGAGTGGCATGTAGATTTACATAGTTCAAACGCAAATATGAGTGGCACGGGAGATCGTATGAGATATGGCGACGCAGCAGGACTGTGCGTCTAAGAGTTCATTTCTGAAGCAGAGGCTACATCAATGGTGGCGGCACTTCTTAAGGTCGGTATTGAGTACTACGATGGTGATGACAAACACGGCGCTATTGTGAAAAAAGGAAAAATTGGGCCAAACTACTTTCGGTTTAAGAATAATGGCTCCGAATACTTCCATCGGGCCAAACAGGACATTCATATATTCAACAACCAAATCATACCAAATATGAATATATTGAAGAGGTTATTTGGTATCGCAAACACATTGTTCCGGTTAGAAGCTGTTTTGGCCGATCATCAAGGCCAAGACATGATGCCATTTACAATTCGCGATCTGCCTGAAGCTGCTCCTCACCGAGATTGGTTGAAAGGTGAGGTCAGTGATCTCAGTTTTTTAAGCGATATCCAAGACCAGTGGGCATGGAACATATACCTCACTCAGCCTATAAGTGGCGGTGAAACATGCATTTATAACGAACAAGATCCTTCAAATTTGATAGCTAACACAGCAAAGGTTTCTTGCTTGCCTAAACTGGGCAATCTATTGTTTTTTCGGTCGACTAACGTACACGAAGTAAAAGCGACCGAAGGGGATCGCTATACATTGTCTGGATTTTGCGGCCCCACGAGCAATGGAAAACTTCTTTTTTGGGTGTAAGAATTGGATGGTAAGACAGTTTGCTGACCTCGACTAGAAACGATTTTTGGCTGGGTGTCATTGCGTCTATCCCCTTTGCTCCGAACGCACTAGCGTTCGGAGCAATAGTTGGCGTTGCCAGTAATGCTGTTGGGGCAACTATATACCAAGTCCTTCTTTCCGCATTTGCGGTAAACGCAGCAACATCACAGCTGGCGTCATTAGAGTTTTGGAAAGGAACACTTGGCTTTAGCAGCGTTATGTTAGCAACAGCCTTACTAAATGCGAAGCATGTGCTGCATAGTGCTAGCCTCTGGGCACAGCTTCGTACAGCTACAAGAAGCCAACTCCTTTTGATTGGCTTTGCTATAACTGATAGTAGCTGGTTATGCTGTCAAATCGCTGTGCAACAGGGAAAAATGTCACCAATCTTCGCCTTGTCCAACGCATGGTCACTGCTTTTCATTTGGATCTCAGGCTGTGTGTGTGGTTTTTATCTGGGTGGGCTCATTAAGCCTGATCAGCTAGAAATGTTTGGTATTTCTTCTATTGCAGTATTATCGATGGCTGCGATTGCTCCCAAAGCAGCCAAAAATTCCATACATTACTTGTTGCCGGGTCTAACCGCCAGCATCACAGCTATCGTTCTCATGATGAGTGGGTTTAACGAAGGAGCAAGTGTATTATTGGCGACATTAGCAGGAACGCTTCTGGCGTGTGCTCGACATGACAATTGAAATGCTTTTGGTAGTTAGTATGGCTGTTGTGACTGCTGGGTTACGTCTTTCTGGATTTGGTGTTGCTCATTTTTTGATGCAGTTCCCAAAGGTCAAATCTGGACTATTGTCGTCAGGTTTTTGTTTAATAACATCTTACTTGGCCGTTCAACTTTGGGAACATCCAAGCCTTGCCTTGCCAGTTTGTATTACGTCGATCTTATCATACGCTGCAAAGGGCATTTTACTACCTTTACTCATCGGATGGATCGTCGCGATTTTGATGCTAAATTTTCCTGCCTAAAGCAATAGTTCATAGCAATTTTCAATATCCAACCAAGCCGAGGTCTGTTCTTCG
>CAJQKX010000678.1 GCA_905479025.1 uncultured Paraglaciecola sp. | reverse complement strand
CCAGGAACTGCTTCATGGAGAGTTAAAGCTGTGAGTGCGTATAGAGGTCGCTTATCAAGTGCAAATGTATTGACCCAATAGAAACCAGGTTGGCTGTCGTTAGCTGGGGAGATGTAACGACCCGTTGTATATTTTGGTGCAATATTTTCGGGCACAGGCTCTACACCGTATGGAGTGCGAGGCAAATAGTTGAATAATTGTGGAAGTTTTGCATCCATCTTTTTCGCAATATATGAGGCTTCTTTTATCAGCTCTTCGGCTGTTTGAGCATAAAACTTTTTATCAGTGCGCAAGTATTGAATAAACTGATTAATACTTCCGTCATATTTAAGTTGATTAATAATAGTCTGCATCTCAGCACGAATACGTTTAACTTCACCTAGGCCTAAGGTATGAATTTCATCTACTGACATTTGAGTTGTAGTATAAAAATCACTTTGATTCTGATAATAGGCCGCACCATTTGGTAAGGATATGGCGGAAATATTAGATTTTCCTTTTGGAATATATTCAGTAATTAAAAAATCAAAAAATTTTTGATACGCACTAAAAACATGGTTCGTAATTATTTTATTCGCTTCTTCCGTTAATTTTTGATGGTGAATGGAATCAATGCTGGCAGTCTTTAATTTATGAAAGGGTGCATAAAACACACTGTCTTCAGGTGAGTCATGTATAAAGCCTTTGACTGAATTTTCAAAACCTTGCAGCACTACCTTAGGTTGTATGAACCCGGTTTGTATGCCTTTTTTCATCCAATTAATCTGTTGCTCAAAATAAATCGGGAACTGTTCAAGACGTTCTAGATAATTTTGATAATCCACTAAGGTTTTAAAACGGCTAGAGCGTGGTAAAAAAGCTAAACCACTATGGAAGCTAGATTCCGATGTAAGCGGCATATAATGAGCATTAAAGCGATATTCATCTATTTTGTTCTGCAAATTCCTTTGTTGAATTAACAAGCTAATTTGCTCATTTCTGGTTAATTCAGTTTCATCTATAAAAGATAGCTTTTTTAAAAAGTCCTGAAATTGAGAGTCTCGTTTCTCCAGTGCATCAGGTGACATGTTAGCAAGTTTATTATCAAAATCATGTACGCCTTGGCTTGTTGCAAATATAGGACTAATAGATAAGTTATATTGCCAAATTTCATCAAGCAATGGCTGTAACTTAACCGATACAGTAGCAGAACATACATACGAAAAAAGACTCAATATTAGTAAACCGCAAAATGTTTTCATATTTCAACCTTGGTGAAAATAACTTTTTATTTAGGTGAGTTTCTGGGTGTATAAATCGGTGTAGGGAAGGCGGTTACTTTATCAGATAAAGCTGTGATTTTTGAGGTGCCTTGTTTCTTGACTTCATCGATACGTAAAATGCTATGCATAGGTACGTAAGTACGAGTAACGTCAGCAAACTCATCTTTTAGTTTTTCGTGACTAGGATCCAATACTAAACTGGTATGCGTATCCCAAACAAAGTCACCTATTTCGATAAACCCAAACATGCTGCCTTGGCAAACTTCACGCACGTAAAGTTCATAACGTTCACCACTAGCGATAAATTGGATGCGAAATAAATGCTTTTCACTGGACATAATAACTACTCAATATAATAAGCTACTTTTCTCATCTTAATAGACAGGGCTAAAAGTAGAAATAGTTTATGGAACTTAATAATGGTGATGGTCTGACTAATAGCAAGGTTAACAAAAACTTGTTTTAGAATATTATTATCGACCATTTAAGTCAGGGTATATCTATTAATAATTAGAAAGTAGTCCATTTGAGTTAACAGATAGATATATGGACTCTTGTCTAACAGTAAAAGGGTCTTATAAAGTTTGAGTGGCTAGTTATCACTCATCTGTATCATCCGTCAAAATAACATTAACGGTGTAACCTTAAACGTAACTAGTCAGCTGAAGTGCAGTTGATTTATATTTATACGAGCGTGCACGTGTCCTAACAATTGGAGGTTTTCTAAAAGCAAATAGAGTCAAGCCCTTGATGAAACTCAAAAGGTTGCATGATCTTATTTAGGTAAACAGTTTGAATGCGCTATGTAAAGAAAAGTCTACTTACTGCCAAACTTGATATAAAGCCCGGTATTATTGAAATCGGTCATCGGGAATGCCCTCATACATGATAGTACTATAATAAACATGCACCCAAAACGCATCAATGGCTTGTCTTAACACAGTATGGATTTTGTCTTGGGCTTTACGTGGCATGGTTGTCATATGACTTTAGCAGAGCAGAAGTTCTTGAAAAGTTCGTCGGGTTTAATTGTGTGTCAAGGTTGAAGTAGCTATGCATCTCGCTTAATGTGCAAGTTATAATACCTAACTAAAACAAGTGGGAAACAATATGAAGTTAAGTCTAGGCTTGGGAGCCATTTTGACAGCTGTGTTACTGGTTGCATGTCAACCAGAGCAAATTCAACAAATACCTGGAATATCTGCTGAGGCATCACGAATTAAGTCGCATCTTAGGTTTCTATCTGATGACTTATTAGAAGGCAGAGATACAGGTTCCAGAGGCCACGAAATCGCTTAGTTATATATTGCTGCTGAATTTGAAAAATATGGCTTAACACCAGCAGGTAACAATGACACTTATATGCAGAAAGTGAATTTTGTTCAGTCTTACATTGATCAATCTTCAATAAAATTGTCAATAAGGGGTTCAAAAGGTGATGTGACGCTTAGTTACCCTAAACATTTTCTCACTTACCCTGACGCTATAACAGAAACGACTAAGATGGCGGGCAAGTTAGTGTTTGTTGGTTACGGTATCGTAGCGCCTGAGTTGCAGCACAATGATTATCAAGATATGGATGTTAAAGGCAAAATAGTCGTCACCTTATCGGGTAAACCTAAGTCCTTCTCCAGTGAAGAGGGAGCACACTTTGGTTCAAGTCGAGAAAAGCTCCGTCATGCATCTGATAATGGCGCAGTGGGTTTTATCTCAATTAGTACTCCAAGGGCTGAAAAAGTGAGGCCGTATCAAAACCTATTAAACTTTTTACATACTCCAGTTGTTCGTTGGACAAACAAAGATGGACACCCTTCTGGCGTGTATCCACAAATT
>CAJQKX010000677.1 GCA_905479025.1 uncultured Paraglaciecola sp. | reverse complement strand
AGGTTTAATGCCAAAAAATGCGGGTTTCCACAATACTAAATCAGCCAGTTACCGACTTCAATCGAGCCCACTTCATGGCTAATACCATGGCTGATGGCAGGGTTGATAGTGTATTTAGCAATATAACGCTTGATCCTAAAATTGTCATTACGCTCAGTATCTGGGGCTAATGGCCCTCTTTGTTGCTTCATCTTGTGAGCGGTTTGCCAAGTGCGAGTGATCATTTCACCGACACGGCCCATAGCTTGTGAGTCAGAGGCAATCATACTGATGGCGCCTAAGTCATGCATGATGTCTTCTGCGGCGATGCTTTCTTTTCGAATGCGGGAATCTGCAAAGGCAATATCTTCAGGAATTGAAGGGTCCAAATGGTGGCACACCATCAGCATATCCAAATGTTCATCAATGGTATTGATGGTGTAAGGACGAGTTGGGTTAGTAGACGAAGGTAATACATTTGGCTCGCCGCAAGCACGTATAATATCGGGCGAGTGTCCGCCGCCCGCGCCTTCTGTGTGATACGTGTGAATGGTGCGACCTTTAAATGCACCTATCGTATCTTCAACAAAACCCGATTCATTCAAAGTGTCGGTATGGATCGCGATTTGCACGTCGTATTTTTCAGCAACGGATAAGCAGTTGTCTATGGCGGCAGGTGTGGTGCCCCAATCCTCGTGGAGTTTTAAACCACACACACCGGCTTCGATTTGCTCTTCTAAGGCTATCGGTAAACTAGCGTTGCCCTTGCCTAAAAAGCCAAAATTCATAGGAAAATCGTTGGTAGCTTGCAACATTTTATGAATGTTCCAAGGCCCCGGAGTGCAAGTAGTGGCATTGGTGCCTGTGGCTGGGCCAGTTCCGCCACCTATCATAGTGGTCACGCCCGACATTAAGGCTTCGTCAATTTGTTGTGGGCAAATAAAATGAATATGTGCATCAATGCCACCAGCTGTAAGGATTTGACCTTCACCCGCAATGACTTCTGTGCCGGGGCCTATTTCAATATCAATGTTGTCTTGAATATCAGGGTTACCAGCTTTGCCTATTATAGCAATACGGCCATCTTTAATGCCCACGTCGGCTTTAACTATGCCCCAATGATCGACAATTAAGGCGTTGGTGATCACCAAATCTGGTGTGTCTTTGCATGAAGCTTGACTTTGACCCATACCGTCACGGATCACTTTACCGCCACCAAATTTGACTTCTTCACCATAGGTGGTGGCATCTTGCTCGACTTCGAGCCATAAATCGGTATCGGCTAAGCGCACGCGGTCTCCCACTGTGGGACCAAACATATGCGCGTAAGCGTGTTTATCTATACTGGCCATGACTATAACTCTCCTTGCACTAGGGCTCTAAAACCATACACCCTGCGCTTTCCAGCAAAAGGTACTAGCGTGACTACACGTTCTTGTCCAGGCTCAAAACGAACTGCTGTACCCGAGGTAATGTCGAGGCGATAACCTTTGCACTTTTCACGATCAAAGGTCAATGCAGCGTTGGTTTCATAAAAATGATAATGCGAGCCTACCTGAATCGGCCTATCGCCTGAGTTGGCAACGGTTATGTTACGTTTTTCGCGGCCCACATTGAGTAAATGCTCGCCGGTGTCAGTTTTGATTTCGCCTAGGATCATCTTATGCGCCCTCTACTTTTTTGTTTCTGAACCATTCTTTAAATAATCGGATTATGGACTGTGACTAATTTAGTGCCATCGGGGAAAGTGGCCTCAACCTGCACATCGGTGATCAGTTCTGCAATTCCCTCCATGACCTGATCACGAGTTAGCAAAGTACGCCCATAGTCCATCATTTCTGCTACGGTTCTGCCGTCTCTTGCACCTTCCATAATTTCCATAGAAATATACGCCATGGCTTCAGGGTAATTGAGTTTTACCCCTCGTTTAAGGCGGCGTTCAGCTAGTAATGCAGCAGTAAATAATAGTAACTTATCTTTTTCTCTTGGTAATAAATCCATCTTAATCTCTACATTTGTGACTTAGGCTCTGCAGACCTAAGTATTTAGGTAAACCAAATTCTGGGTTGTACGCCCTGTTTTTCGATATACAAAGGGCGTATTAGTTTCCAAAGTTCTATGAATAAATCTTTACACTGATGTGCTTGTTGCCCTAAATAACGGATTACTAACAGTTGTCTAATATCCGTAATACTGATTAATGAACTGGCAGAGTGTTCATCAACTATCGCTCTAAGTTGCTCAATTAGTTGTGTTCTTTGTTCTTTGCTAACCTGCTTAGTAGAGGCATAAGCTAAAAAGGTGCCAAACACAGTATTGCTAGCTAACCCCGCTGCGTGATGTTGAATATTACTTTCCGGTTCAATTAATACTTTATCGTGGTAAATCAAAATGTCATCACAGTACAGGGTGTTAAGCTGCGTAAATCGGCCTGCGGTAAAATTTTCATTGGAGCTAGGTAGGCCTAAGCAAGTCATGTCCCAGCCGCAATAAACGCTGGAATTGTGTAATCTCACTTCAACATTATTCACTCCATTGGCTTGGTTATACACCAAGGTTTCAAGGGGGAAATGTTCACACTTCGCATGAACATCTAAGTTAATTCGAGTCACTTGAGTTTGTTTAGGGTCGCCAATAGATAAATCCGTACGCGCCCGATAAAAACGGTTTGCTCCGGGTGTTGTGACTAGTGTGTGCGCGCTTTGCTGTACATCAATCTTCACCTGCAACTCATCGCCAGAGACGATGCCTGCTGGTGGATGCAACAAATATAAGTGTGCGCAATCTCTGCCTTCTGGATAAAAGGCTTTTTGAATGGTCAGCGGTCCACAACGTTTGGTTTTTGTCAGTTGGGTACCGTAAGGTGAATAGCCCAGCTGCAATTCTAAGCTGGCTAACCACTGACTTTTTATTATATCTATTGCTGCTTCGGTCATCGGTTACCTAAGATAGAGCGCCTTAATCAAAATTAAGCACTGCTTAAACTGCTAAATATTTACCTACCAACTCATCCGTTAGCTCTGTCATAGGGCCAGAGGAGATTACTTGGCCTTTTTCCATCAATACAAAATCTTCGCCTACGGCCCGGGCAAAAGGCAATTTTTGTTCTACTAAAATAATGGTCATGCCTTGTTCTTTATTCAGCTTTAGTAATACATCACGGATTAACTGCACGATATTGGGTTGAATGCCTTCATTTGGTTCATCCAAAATAAGCACCTCTGGATTGAGCACTAAAGCTCGACCAATAGCGAGTTGCTGCTGCTGACCACCAGATAAATCACCGCCACGTCTATGTAACATTTCCTTTAATACTGGAAACAATTCAAATACATGTTCGGGTATAGTTTTACTGGTTTGACGCTTACAGTTCAGACTCACCGTCAGATTCTCTTCCACCGTTAATTGCGGAAAAATATGCCGCCCCTGTGGCACATAGCCTATACCAATATCTGGACGTAATTCAACTGAACTATTACTAATATCTCTGTCACCATAAGTGAGTTTGCCGGAACTAATAGGCAACAACCCCATGATGGTTTTTAGTAAAGTGGTTTTACCCACCCCGTTTCGGCCCATAATGCATGTGCGAGAGCCAGGTTTGATGGATAGGTCCAAATCCCATAAAATTTGAGTGCCACCGTATTTCTGATTGACTGTGCTTAATGTAATCATATTAGCCTTGCTCCTCACCTAAATACACGCGAATCACATCGGGATTGGCCTGAATTTCAGCCATAGAGCCTTCCGCTAGTACTGCACCTTGGTGTAATACTGATACTTTTCTGGCGATTGAACGCACAAAGGCCATATCGTGCTCAACTACCACGACCGAATGCTCGCCTGCCAAGGAAGTCAGTAATTCTGCGGTGCGTTCGGTTTCTTGGCCTGTCATACCTGCTACTGGCTCATCGACTAATAACACTCTTGGCTCGGCGGCTAATAACATGCCAATTTCTAACCACTGTTTTTGCCCGTGAGACAATCTACCTGCCTGATAGTGGCACTCGGTAACTAAACCAATGGTATGCAGAATGTTGCCGATGCGATCTTTTTGTTCACCACTTAACTTGTGAAATAACGCCGTCCAAATTCCTTTGTCGCCTTTAAGACTAAGCTCAATATTTTCAAACACCGACAACTCCTCAAAAACAGTGGGTTTTTGAAACTTTCGGCCAATACCGGCTCTGGCAATTTCCGACTCATCTAGTTGCAATAAATCAACTTTTTGTCCAAAGTTAACTTTGCCACTATCAGGGCGAATTTTACCCGTGATAACATCCATCAAGGTCGTTTTCCCGGCGCCATTTGCACCAATTAGGCAACGTAATTCGCCATCATTTATGTACAGGTTTAAGTTATTCAAAGCCTTAAAACCATCAAAGCTTAGGTTGACGTCTTCTACATATAAAATCACCCCATGACGGGTATCAGGCACAATGTTTTCGCTGGCTGTTAACGGAGAACCCGCCTTATCAATGCTCATGAGTTCGCCTGCGAAGCACTGGTCGGTTTGGCAAATTTTTGTTTGATGCTGGGTATTAGCCCTGCAATGCCTTTAGGTAGCAATAACGTGACTAATACAAATAGTCCGCCGAGGGCAAATAGCCAAGCTTCGGGCATGATGGCGGTAAAGCGAGTTTTAGCGTAACTGACGATAATCGCTCCAATGATTGCTCCGTATAAAGAATTTCTGCCACCAACAGCGACCCAAATCACCATTTCGATTGAGTTTAGTGGTGAAAACTCACCAGGGTTAATTATGCCCACTTGTGGTACATATAACGCGCCTGCAAGACCCGCCAGCATTGCTGAAACTACAAATATCCACACTTTGTAGTGTTCCGGTTTGTAACCCACAAATCTTACTCGGCTTTCAGAGTCACGAATGGCTGTCACCACTCGACCCATTTTTGATTTCACGATAAAGTGACATAAGCAATAAGCCAATGCTAAAATAACAGCCGTGGCGACAAATAGGCCTAATTTGGTATTCGGAGATTGTAAAGAGAAGCCAAAAATCTCTTTAAAGTCGGTTAGCCCATTGTTACCACCAAAGCCCATTTCATTGCGGAAAAAGGCTAACATTAAGGCGTAGGTCATCGCTTGGGTCATAATCGATAAATACACCCCGCTCACCCGCGAGCGAAATGCTAAACTACCAAAAATAAAGGCCAACAATCCAGGCCCTAAAAACACCATGCATACCATCCAGACTATGCTGTCAGAGCCGGCCCAAAACCAAGGCAATTCAGTCAAATTTAGGAATACCATAAAGTCGGGTAATTCAGGGTTACCATATACGCCGCGATCACCAATTTGACGCATCAGATACATGCCCATGGCATAGCCACCTAAGGTAAAAAATGCGCCATGACCTAAGCTTAAAATACCGCAATATCCCCAAACCAAATCTACTGCTAAGGCAAGTAACGCATAACACAGGTATTTGCCTAATAAGCTGACGGTATAGTCACTCACATGCAATGCCGAAGACTCAGGAAAAATTAAATTACCTAAAGTCACCAATAAAGTGGTGATAAATAATAGGCCAACAGTAAGATGTAGAGGACCTTTACTACGAAACAGTGATCTTGGTTTATTGTCTTCAGTGATAGAGTTATTCATTAGTCTGCAGACCGCCCTTTTTGTGGAAATAGTCCTTTGGGCCGTTTTTGTATAAACAACACCAAACCAACTAATACGATAATATTGGCTAATACTGAGCCTGTTAACGGCTC
>CAJQKX010000676.1 GCA_905479025.1 uncultured Paraglaciecola sp. | reverse complement strand
GATTAGACGAAGAAATGAATGCCGTAGTGGCTGTTGTCAGTCATGATCTCAAGCGCGCAGGATACTTTGCCCTCACCAACGAGTTGGTTGAAAATCCCACAAATGTTTCAAACCCCTTTGATGGTAGTTTGAATTTAGCGGCGTATGCGGGTGAACCTGTTAATAGTTGTATTAATTTTGCCTATGACCGCAATAAAAATGGTGTGTTGGATCCCTCTGCTAATAATGAAAAGTATGGCTTTCGATTAAGAAATTATGCAGTTGAGATCCGTTTAAATGGGGCCGCTTGTGATGAGTCTGGATGGCATGATTTAACTGATCCAAACGTTGTTCAGGTAACGGCACTTGAATTTATGGTCGAAAAAAGTGCTGTCCAGCACGTTATTCAAACGCGAGTCACTATCAAGCTGCAAGCACGCCTAAAAAACCATCCTGACATTTCACGTAGTATCAACACCAGCGTACTAATAGAAAATTATGAATGAATTGCTGACCATGTCTACCTCACAAACTTTAAACCAGAAGGGCGCAGCAATATTACTGACTGTGGTTTTGTTGTTAATTATGGTGACATTAGTCACACTCTATACTGGCAAAATTCAATCCTTTGAACATCAAATAATGATTAACACCCAAAATCAAAAATGGGCGCAGTTATCAGCTAAGGCAGGATTGAATCAAGGCTTAGGGATGCTTAAGGTTAATAAATTTTTGTCGGGTGTTAAGGTATTAGGAAATTTAGAGGATAACAGCACATTTATTATTTCTGCTATCAGTGAAGATTTACCGGGTAGTCGAAAACTTGTCACTATTAAAGCAAGTGGTAAGTCTGCTGATGGTTTGGCTAAGGCTACAGTTAGTGAACAATTACTGGTTTATCCAATACTGTTCAATCAACCGCCAGCCCCGCTAATGGTTAAGTATGGCTTTAGTAGTGCAGGTGAATTTGAGGTGGCTTCTAACCCTGATGGGCGAGGTATTGCAGCACCATTGTCATTGTGGTCAGATGCTGTTGTTACTTTATTTGGCACCCATCATCATAGCTGTATTTTAAGTGAGTTTCATGCTGGTAATTGTAGTACTAACACCTATTCTGATTATAGTATCAAGCAGTCTGATATAGCTGATGCTTCGGCTTCATTCCCAGAAGAACTGGTGAGTTATCTGTTTAATATCCCTCCCACTGAGTGGATTCAATTACAGCAACAATCTGACTTTTTATTAGCAGATTGTGACACTCTAGATATCGGTAGCTGGGGGATGATTTGGGTTGATGGTGATTGTGAAGTGAGTGCCAGTACACAAATAGGAAGTCAATCAGAACCGGTAATATTAGTCATTTTTGACGGAAACGTGGTATTTCAGAGCAATGTTACTTTGTATGGCCTACTGTTTTCATTCAGACCTACAGATTCAATTAAAGTGCTGGATATTAATATGCAAGCACAGAGTGCGGTGTTTGGTGCCGTTGTCACAAATTATCAGCTAGGCACAAAAGGTGCTTTAACCCGTGTCGTATATCAGGCTGATGTTATCCAAAGATTACAAGAAATTAAGAGATTGCAACGAGTGGCTCGAGTACCCGGCAGTTGGCATGATTTTTAGCTCAGGATAGGCACATGTATACAGAAAATGGTTTTTCCCTAATTGAAGTGTCGATCGCTTCACTACTCATAATGTTCGGCGTCACGGGTTATGTCACCTTGCAAAGTGAATATGTAGTCGCAGACGCAAAAATTAATTTACATACTGTGGCCCTACATCTTGCCCAAGAAAAATTTACCGATTTAGTCTATTTTCAGCAATTAAATCATATAGAAGGGAGTACATCATATCAGAATATAGCCACTAACTTGGGAGGTACTATTTTAGCAGGAGAGCGTAACGTAATTTTGTCTTCAGAGTTGAATCTACAAACATATGATACGCAATGGGAAGTTGAAAACGTGTATTATGTCGATACAACCTTTAATGGTATTGCTGACAGTTGGGTAAAAGACGGGGAACCTTTTTTCCCAGTAGATTTGCCTTTACATGCCGATCTCAAACATGTTCATATTGTGGTGAAATGGCTTGATATTAGTGGGGATAGTAAAAAAATTGAGATGTTTGGAAACATTGCCCCTATTTTACAAAGCCAAAGTTTTCAAGCTAAATACCGTTTATTAAGTACTCTAGCCGTGCCTTAGCGGACGAAATTAATTATTTATCAAGCTTTTACTATGCTTTGCACAATAAAAATAAATTACAGTCCAGTACTATTAAAAATATTGATTGAATACTTCATCTTCATTAAGTCAAAATATATACCTTTATTCCCTTACTAATAACGTAATACTCAATGTTTTTAGCTAATATGCTAAATATAGATTTATACAGACACTTAGCCAAACTAGTCAAATATCTGTGTTTTGCCACCAGAGTGAGATAAGAGCGTGAATAGCAAACCTAAAAAACAGTATGTAAATAATCAGCAAGGTGTCGGCATGATTGAAGTGTTAGTGACTTTGTTTATTTTATCTGTGGGGTTACTTGGTGTAGCATATTTACAATTTGTTGGTTCATTCACAAACTCTGAGGCATTAAGTCGTTCTCAATCAGTATTGGTTGCCCAACAATTAACAGAACGTTTGCGAGCCGCCGCAGTTTTTTCGCCACTTGGTAAAGGTTTGGTGGTGCATGATGATTATTTTGATGAAGATTTGTATAATTTTTCCGGCATGATTTGTGCCACTGGACTACCACATGCTTGTTATTGTTTAGAGCACCCAATCTCGGTCCCTAACTGCAATGACAATGCTTGCAGTGCAGCTCAATTAGCCGCTTTTGATGTCTATGAAGTGTCATGTTCAGCCGTGGCAGCGAATCCAGAAATAGAAATTAGTTTAAGCTGTGAATTGGATAATAACACTGCTGATACAGACGCTTGCAGTGTTGGTTCGAAGCATATTGTTATCTTAAGTTGGCCCGTGGAAAACTGGAAAAATATTGAGCGTACTTTAAACGATGATTGTAATGTTGGCGAAACGCTACCTCATGACTGCGTGTCAGTGGATGTGACATTATGAGCACTTATAGTAAACAAGGGGGCTTTAGCTTAATTGAGCTGATGATATCCCTGACTCTAGGGCTCATTTTATCTGCAGCCGTGGTGCAGGTGATGATTAGCAACAATTCTACCGAACGACTAAACCGGTCAATTGCATCTGCTCAAGAAAATGGACGTTTTATTATTGCCCGACTTCGCAACGATTTAATCATGACTGGGCGCTACGATATATTACAACCAGACCTCAATAAAGATGTCGATATCATTGTTGAAGGGGCTTTTTTACATAATAATCCTATTCCTGCGGTAGGCGATTTTAGTAATGGTTTAACCAAAGGTGTGATTGAGGGGGCTGGTACTACAAGTGATACTTTGATGGTTGCGCTACAAGCACGTCAAGACTGCAGAGGCGCTACTCATGGTTATGTCGACGAAGAATTTATGGTGGTCAATGAATACTTTTTAGAGGACACATCGCTAAAATGTCGAGGGTTCGATGGCAGGGTGTTACGCGGTCTTAAACCAGTGGTTGATGACGATAGCGCTTACACTTTGTTGGACGACGTGGTTAGTTTTCAAGTTCAATACGGCCTTACAGATAATATTGCTTCACAAGACAATTCGGCAAGACCCGTAAAATTTATAGACGCTGACATGTTAGGCGCAGAAAAAACCGCCGGAGCATTGGTTGTAGCCATTCGAATTGCACTATTACTAAAAACTGATTCTGATTTATTAATCAACCCCGTTCCTAAGTTTAAACTGCTTAATGAAGAAGCTATTCAACCCTCTGAAGAAAGATTATATAAACAGTTTGAAACCACAATCACTTTGCGTAATAGCAAAAATTTCGCTCGAAGTAGAAATATATGAGTTATCTATCAAAACATAAAAATTCTGGCATGGTCATGGTGTTTTCTTTGCTGATATTAATGAGCCTAACCATTCTAGGTGTGTCCTCAGTGTCCAGTAGTTTAATGCAGAGCAAAATGGCAACATCCATGGAAAAACGCTCTCTTTCATTTGACGCGGCTGAATCTGCAATCGCAGCCGTGATGTTTGAATCTGAGGATGAAGAATTACTGAGTAACATAGCATTAGATGATCCATTATCCGCTGCCAGAGGAGGTAATCTTTTAGATTTAACCGTTGAAACGATGAGTTGTTTTGAAGATGTAACGTGGACTAATAGAGTGCTTACCAAAGCGGGTTTAAGCGCGGGAACACAACATACTCGTGCGGGTAATTATACTGATAATCCTGTTGTTAAAAGCTGGTCTCGTGCGGCATTTGTGCGTGAGCAACCTTGTGTCGGCTCAAGCAATGTTATTGGTGGTAGCAACATTAGTTGTCACATTTTTGTTGTCAGGGGATGTGGGCAATTAGAGGATAGCAACTACGCTGTAGCCAATTCTGTCAATGCTTCAGTTTTTGCACCTGCAACTCAATAAGTGGTGTTTTTATGAAATCTATTAACAAATTTATAGCAATATGGCTTGTGACTAGTTTGACGCTTTTCAGTGGTATTATTAGTGCGGATGATGTGGAAATATACCTTGGAACCGCAGGCAGTGAAGTAACCTATAATCCCAATGTACTCTTTATTATGGATACATCGGGTAGTATGACCGGTAAGGATGGTGGTGATGAATCAAGAATGTTTCGGGTACAAAATGCACTAAAAGAGACGCTTAATTCTGTCACCAATATCAACGCGGGTTTAATGCGGTTTTCAGATTTTGGTGGTCCAGTGTTATACCCTGTTAGGCCAATTGATGACTCTGTTTCCCCTGAAATTATCACTTCTATTTCACAAGCATCAGATGATGCTTATGAAATAGCTTCATCTGTCAACCTTTCAAGTACTTCGCTCAAATTATCCCAAAGTACCAATGCAGTTACCATAGGACTTCGTTATCAAGACTTGAATATTCCTCGTGGTGCGATAATTACTAATGCGTATATTCGTTTCAGTTCAAATGGCTTTAATAGTGGGGCAACAAACTTAAATTTTAGTGGCGAACTAATTGGTAACTCAATCACATTCAGTGAAACTAGCAATAATATATCTGCTCGGACTAAAACATCTAATTCAGTACTTTGGGATACTGATAATGACTGGCCAGTGTCGAACGAAACAACAGTGTCTCCTGATCTAAGTAGTATTGTGCAAGAAATTGTCGATCAATCTGACTGGTGTGGAGGGAATTCTTTAAACATCATTGTTGATGGTCAAGGTATCAGCACCAGTAGTGAGCGTGTTTCACCTGCATTTGAAGATGGTGAAGGATTGGGGCCTCAACTAGTAATTATCTATGACGAGACCACTGCAACGGGTTGTGTGAAAGGTAAGTTAAGCTATCAGGTTAGATCACAAAAAAACAATGCTGAAGAGCGCAGCGACGGGTATCAATCTACAGGAACAGAACTAACGTTTAGGGACTCTTCAAATAAGTATATCGCTGTCAGATTCAGAAACATAGCGTTGCCTCAAGGCGCGAGTATTTTAAATGCTTATCTGGAGTTTACTGCTTACCAAAGTAGTAATAGCGCATTCGCTAGTTTTAATATTGCAGGGGTCGACCAAGATGATCCAAGCAGTTTTAAATCCTACCCGAGGTATCTATTGAGGGATAAGCCAAAAACGACAGCTATTGCGTGGTCTGGTATCCCTCGGTGGTATAGAAATTATACTTATCAAAGTCCTCCTGTGACTGGCATCGTAGAACAAATTGTTGGGCGAGCAGGTTGGACGTCTGGCAACGAAATGATGTTTGTATTTTCAGATTTTGTGGGTGTTCGAGGTGCCTACACCTACAATGGGAAACCCTCAGGCTCAGTAAGCTTGATAGTAGAGTATCAGGGAAATGCTACGCCAGGCAGTACTTCAACTGTGCGTGAACTGCTTGTCAGTCAAGTCGATGCATTGAGTGCAAGTGGAATGACGCCCATAGTCGATACGTTGTACGAGGCTGCCAGTTATTATGGAGGACTTCCCGTTGATTATGGAAAAACCCGTGGTCAATCATCTGTTTCTAATACAGTAAGACGTAAAACCAGAGTGAGTCATAGGTTGTCATACATCGGAGCAGATTCTGTTTTACCTTCAGGTTGTACTGTAGATAACCTGAGTAGCTCATACTGTATGAATGAATATATTCCACTAGGTGCCAATTACATCAGTCCAGTGACTGATAAAGTTTGCCAAACCAACAATCACATCGTGCTTTTATCGGATGGTGTAGCTAATAATAATCATAGTGTTACTGAGATTGAAACATTACTTGGAAAGTCATGTACCGGTTCTGGTGGAGAAAAATGCGGTGTAGATTTAGCTAAAAATATAGGTGATGGTGATGATTCAGAGATTGATACACGAGTTTTCACCCACACAATTGGCTTCGCTGCAGGTTCAACAGCAAACGCCTTCTTGAATGACTTAGCGATTAGCGGTAACGGTGATTTCTATACTGCTGATAATACTG
>CAJQKX010000675.1 GCA_905479025.1 uncultured Paraglaciecola sp. | reverse complement strand
TATTGCCGGCACAGCAATTTATCTTTGTTCAAGGGCTTCAGCCTGGGTCTGTGGGGAAACCATTGTCCTCGATGGTGGGATGATTTCCGCGGCCTGACCGTATAAGCTAGCCAGCCACTTTTTATAGGTCTGCTTGTTGATTTTATCTTCTATGCAAGGACGCAATTATTTGAATGTAAATTCATTTTCAATTAATAGATGAATTCATTAGCTGACTTTGGTTTGAGGTGGTTATTAACGTTTCGCAACTCTCGTTCTAACAAAGTGTTGAGGAGTTTGGCTAATGATTATCAGATAATACTTAAGCTGTTATATGGTGCCTAGCTCACCAGTCGCATAGAATTAGCGCCTGTAAGAAGTCATTAGTATGTTAGCTTTGTTGGTGCTGCTGGTGGCTTTGGGCAAGACACAAAGACAATGTTATGGCTATGTATGGTGGACAATGCTGCCACTCAGGAGATTGGATATGCGGCTAAAAATAGAGACTTTTTTGAAAAAATACCTAACCCAATAGTCGAAGCTCAAAAGCTATCAATATATTACTGAGTCAAGTAAATTAAGTAACAAAGATATGACATCATTTTTTGTAGTCGATGTGAGCAGGAATGTTGTATCTACTAATATATGTGCCATTTCAGTAGTCGCAGTTTGTGCTAATACAGGCCACGAGGCATTTTTCGCAACTACAACTTTTTTGCAAGGAACAACATCTTTAAGCAGTTTCGAATCTGGTCTAGCGTCATGGTCTGGCCCGACAAGCGAACCAGAACCATCAACCCTTGCTATCTTTGCATTAGGCATTATTGGTTTAGCTTCACGTCGATTTAAGAAACAATCTTAATTTAATTAAAAATCATTGTAGAAGCATCTGCCAATCGGTAGGTGCTTTTTTTGCGGGCTATATAGATTTAGTCTAAGGTTATAGAGTGTTTAGGTGTGCATTGGGCGTCTGGGACTCACACAATACACTATTCATTACTACAGGAATTAACACTATCAACAATTCAAATAAATCGAGCTTAACTTAAATTATTGCAAATGTTTGCATGCAAACAAGGATAAGGTGTTATAAATTGTTTACAGATTTAAAAGATAAATTAAATTTATTTTCGAATCAGGCTGCAGATCATTGTAAATAGCATTTATGTTGATTTTTTTATATATGCCAATACTACTTCATGGTGATCTTTGGTTTTGAATTTATCAAATACATGTTCTATCTTGCCTTTTCCATCAATTAAAAACGTAATACGATGAATACCGTCGTATTTTTTACCCATAAATGTTTTTAGACCCCACACACCAAATGCGTCAGCTAATGCATGATCTTCATCCGATAATAGGGTGAAATTGAGATTTTCTTTTTCTATAAATTTTGGCAGCCTTTTAACTGGATCAGGGCTTACACCTATTACTTCCACGTTCCATTCGGCCAATAATGCTTGGTTATCTCGCAGACCTTGTGCTTGTATTGTACAGCCCGGTGTCATCGCTTTAGGGTAAAAATAAACCAATACTTTTTTACCCTTATAGTCGCTTAATGACACCTTTTGGTTATCTTGATTCGGTAGAGAAAATTGCGGAGCATTATCACCCGCATTCAGAATTTGCATATTAAATTGCCTTAATTATTTATGAAAAGAGTATAACCATACGACCTCTAAACACCCTTCTTAGAACGTGTTAAGTGTTCCAATTCAAGGAGCTTCTATGACTGAATATCTGTCAACTTCTGGATTGGTTCAATATAAAAAATAAAGTGCCCCAATCCTTATTTCTTAGCCAAGTTTTAAAAGCGATTAACTTCAGGCTCCGAGCATACCTTGGCTACTTTTTTAATTTAGCTACTATATTTGGAAATAGCGCCTGACTAAACTTTTTAAACCCCGCTGAAACTGCCATTTTTAACTAGCAAGAATGCGGTACGAGATTATCAATGATTTTGTTTAATTGAAGCCTCTAAATTCAATGGTTGTAACAGTTCTTGAAGAGCATATTCAATCTTTTTAACTTCGAGTTCATGTGGAATAGAAATCACCATTTTACATTTTATGCGATTATCCTTAGTAGGGTCGTTTTCAATACTATCCAAAAATTTTAATCTAAAAGCACTGACAGAGATATTATGTTGCTTGAGAAAATCGGTGATTTGGTCGATTAAACCAGGTGTGCTTTCGCCATGTATGATGACATCCGCGAGGTGTTCGAGGTTTTGTTTACAATGTTTTTTAGTGCGTTTCATCATAGACAACAAATTGTGCTTCTGACAAGTTTGTGGCAATAAACATTCGGCTTGGGTAATAGCACTTTGACTGCCTTCGATAATCATAGTAAGAGAAAAGTCCTGTCCATAAACAGCTTGGCGACTATCCAAAATATTGCACCCCACACCAGAAACTGTGTCTGCCAATTTGCTTAACACACCAAATTGATCTGAACCCAATATGGTAATGATTAATTGTTGCGTCATTTTTAACCAATTCGTTGCTTTAAAATTGACTATAACATACATGATTATAGGTAGGTTGATCCAGTTTCAATTCTAATCCATCAAATGGGCTATTCAATGCTTGTTTTTAGGAAGCCAGGTCTTTACCATAAGGGGTTATATCTTTGGGAGATGGCATGTTTACTGGTAGTTTTGTGGCGCTAATTACGCCAATGTATGATAACGGACAAATAGATTATATTTCATTGAAGAGTCTCGTTGATTTTCACATTCAAAATGGGTCTCATGGCATCGTTTCTGTTGGTACTACTGGTGAGTCTGCGACTATACCCTTTTCTGAACATATAGAAGTGGTAAGGCGCACTGTCGAATATGCTAATGACAAAATACCTATCATTGCAGGGAGCGGAGCGAACTCTACATCAGAAGCCATTTTTTTGAGTGAACAAATGTCGGGTACTGGAATTAATGGATTTTTAAGTGTTGTGCCTTATTATAACAAGCCACAACAAAAAGGCATGGTTGCACATTTTACTGCCATTGCTGATGCGACTGACTTACCTTTATTGCTATATAATGTGCCCAGTCGCACTGTTGCTGACATGTTTCCAGAGACAGTTGCTGAGTTAGCAGAGCATCCAAATATTGTCGGTTTGAAAGATGCCACAGGTGACATATCACGCTTAAAGGCCACACAGAAGCTTGTCTCAGATGAATTTTTGTTATTAAGCGGTGATGACCTAACTGGATGTGAGTTTCTTGCGAACGGTGGCCATGGGGTGATTTCAGTCACCGCTAATGTTGTGCCAAAACAAATGGCGGATATGTGCAATGCTTCTTTGGCAAAGAATTACCAATTGGCTGAAAAAATAGACAGACAAATTACCGGCTTACACCGGGCTTTGTTCATCGAACCGAATCCCGTGTTACCTAAATGGGCTTTACACAAAATGGGGCTGACTAATTCAGCTTTTTTACGATTACCTTTAGTTGAATCGGAACTAGCTAGCCAAAATCATATCGAACAAGTCATGCGCAGTTCTGGCGTATTATTTTAAGGAGATAGCATGACCTATAAATTTCAACAAATTGGTGTGTTAACAACCAATTTGATAAAAAACTCAGTGATCACGATTTCAGTGATAACCGCTACTCTTTTTAGTGCCTGCAGTTCATTAGAGGAAAGAGAAGTTGCCAGTGGTTCATTTGATTATGTCAAAGAGCAACCTGGTCGAAAAATAAATATTCCAGATGATGTGGACTCACCTAAATTTAATGACGCTTATCAACTTCCTGAATTAGGTGAAAACGCACCCTTAAATGCTACAGGCAAAGATTTGAGTGTGATGTCGCCTCCATTGGTATTAGCGGTAGTGGCTGGCTCTCACATAGAAGAAGGCTCAAAAAATGCCATTGTTTGGTTTGATCAGATTGATGATAGCCTACCTCTAGATACTGCAGTTTGGAATTCTCTGATCCGATTTTTAGATTCTAAAGGTATTGGCGTTGAACTGTTTGATAAGGACAACCAACGTTTAATCACAGACTGGATGGTGATGGATGAGAGCAAAGACAATAATTGGTATAGCTGGTCTAAATCAGAACGTACTGTTGGTCAACGCTTCGAATTTACCTTAGATAAAAAACCTCATGGTAGAACGGCAGGTCTCAGTGTCGAATTGGTTGATTATAAGGAAAGGTTGAACGCTCAAAGCAAAGAGGTAGTAACTAAAGCAAGAGATAAAAGACGTAACGAAGTCGACGTTCTCAATAGAGTAGTGAAAAATTATGAATTTGAAACAAAAGTAGCTGACGTCAAACGCTTTCGTCAAATTCGAGAAGGTTTGCAGATGGACTTAGGGTTTGATGGCGACGGTGAGCCTGCTTTTGTGGTTGACGCAGACTATGAGATTACTTGGCCCAGATTATTACTTGTTTTGAGAAAATTAGGATTTGATGTCAAAGATTATGATAAATCTAATGGCTTATTGTTTGTCAAATACAATGGTGCTGAAGATGGATGGTGGAGCAATATTTGGTCCAGTGATAAGAATGAGATGAATTTAGACACCGAAGAGTATCGTCTCAAAGTAGTCGGTGTAGGTAGTAAAACCTCAATTACATTATTTGATGATGAGAGCAACCCATTCTCAGTCAACAAATTAACAGATTTGTACCCCACATTTTCAAAAACCATGTCGGCTGACGATCTAGATATATAAATTATTTTCCTCCTGTAGTGAGTGCGGTCAGGAGGAAACATTTCAAAATTAAGCATCATAAAATTTTGTACATGCTTCAGATTAAGGAGTTGGCATAGTATGTCGATTGCGGATTCAATTTTATCGATTAACAATGACCTGCCTATTCGTACTGAACTGCCGGTGCACAGTGGTAAAGTGCGCTCTGTTTATAATACACTACCCACAAATTTATATCTAGCGACTTAAAGGATAACTAGAATT
>CAJQKX010000674.1 GCA_905479025.1 uncultured Paraglaciecola sp. | reverse complement strand
ACAATACTTAGACAATGATGGTTGGCAACATGAAATGTACCCTCACAACGATTCACGGAACCTGCCCTTACAGCCTGTTATTACTGAAGATGGAGCATGGTTAACCATTGAAATCACTCTTCCTGGCGAATATTATACTTGCAAGTATGGCAGGCACAAGTTGGACGAACGACCCTGTATTTACTTGACAGCAATGACCCATTAAATAACCCAGTTGATCAAGCCATAACCGGACGACTGTATGCAGGCTCTGAGGAATTACGCTTAATACAGGAAATAGTTTTAGGCGTGGGTGGATGGCAAGTTATCGAAGCCTTGAAACTGGACATCACGATATGCCACCTAAATGAAGGTCACGCAGCGTTTGCAGCGCTGGAACGTGCTCGTTGTTTTATGCAAAAAAACGACTTGAATTTTTGGCAGGCACTTTGGGCAACGCGCGCGGGCAACATATTTACTACCCATACGCCAGTAGTAGCTGCCTTTGATACGTTTCCTGCTGATTTATTGGAACATTATGGACAGCACTATGCCGATACTCTCGGGATCAACCCTGAGCATTTACTCAATATGGGTAAAATGTTTGCTGATGATAACAATGAGCGGTTTAATATGGCCTATCTAGCGGCTCGCACTTGCGCCAGAATTAACGGCGTAAGTGAATTACACGGTGCGGTCAGTAAAAAGATTTTTGCTGGACTTTACCCCGATTGGCCATTAGTTGAAATCCCCGTAAGTTACGTTACCAATGGCGTGCATATGCCTTCATGGGATTCAGCATTGGCCGACAAAGTATGGACTGATAGTTGCGGTAAAGACCGTTGGTTAGGCGCACAAGAGTGTCTGAATAGTAAAATTGAAAAACTCGACGACAATGAAATCTGGAGTTTGCGAGGACAACAGCGTACAGATTTAATACATTATGTTCGTCGTCGTTTAAGCGATCAAAAAAGACGTTCACCTAATAGTGGGCAACCCATTGAACAGGCTCAAACCATTCTCGATCCAAATATTCTGACCTTGGGTTTCGCCAGACGCTTTACTGAGTATAAGCGTCCAAACTTACTATTGACAGATAACAACGCTTAATCAATCTATTGTCCAATACCCAAATGCCACTACAAATCATCATAGCCGGTAAAGCTCACCCTCAAGACAACAAGGGCAAACATTTTATTAAAGAATGGTTTGCGTTTTTGCAACGTCCCGAGGTAAGACCACACATAGTGTTTTTGGAAGATTATGATATTAGACTGGCACAACATATGGTTCAGGGTGTAGATCTTTGGCTAAACACCCCCCGCCGTCCATGGGAAGCATGTGGAACCAGTGGTATGAAAGTGTTGGTAAATGGTGGGCTTAATATTTCAGAATTGGATGGATGGTGGGCAGAAGCCTATACGTCTCATGTGGGTTGGGCACTGGGTGACGGCGAACAACACAATGAAAATGATTGGGATCACATCGAAGCGCAACAATTATACACTTTATTAGAAGACCAAATTATACCTGCATTTTATCGTCGCGATGCAGATGGAATACCGATTGAGTGGGTACAAATGATCCGTAATAGCATGTCTTGCCTGACCCCAAAATTCAGTAGCAACCGCATGTTACGTGAATACACAGAAAAGCTTTATCTCCCTGCCCTAGCTGATTATAAAATGCGAAATGAAAACGGTATTGAACTTGCTCATAAATTATCTCAATGGCAAACCCAATTAGTGCACTACGGAGACAATATTCACTGGGGTGATTTGCGGGTAGAGCAGCATTCTAATAGTACAAGCTTTGTTGTATCTGTGTATCTGGGTGACGTGCCTGTTGATTATATTGAAGTTCAACTATTTGCAGATGCTGAAAATCAAGATAACTCTATTTTTTGTCAAAAAATGAATTGTGAAACAGCAATATCAGGCTCACTGAATGGCTTTATTTATCGAATTGAATTGCAATCGAGTCGTCATTTTGAAGACTATACACCACGGGTTATTGCCGTAAATAAAAGTGCTCAAGTTCCTTGTGAAAACAACTTTATAAAGTGGTGGTCAGGTTCAAGGACGATGGTATGAGATGTACGTCTATAGCAAATTCATCTTAATAAATGTAAAAATTTGTCACTTAAAAGAGCTACTTATCTTCTTTCAATTTTATAGTGTTATGTTTCATGCAGCGCCTATTTACTAAATATAGACAGCGTATCAAGTCATCTTCAGCGACGAAAACCACTATTATGACTGATGGGTTGAAAGCTCGCAGTCCAAAACATGGTGTTTTTTAAGTTATTAATCTGAAACTTAGAATATTAATATTCAATAGCTTTGAATTCCTGAGCATGGGCAGTTATTTCCACAAAATAATTAAAAATGATTACTCATTAACGTTCGGGTGAGTTATCTATTAAATTTTGACCTGTGTCATAAAGCCAAACATAAGTATCAGTAAAGTCTCGAATAGCTTCTTCAATATACCTGTTGGAAAATTAGAGTAAAAAACATGTTTTATTTGCGTATTTGGATGTTTTTATTACTTTTGTGTGTGTCTCGATTGTCTTCAGCTGCCAATGACGTTTGGATACTTGATGTTCGGGGTCCAATAGGTGTGGCGACTATGGAGTATGTTGTTTCCTCTATTGATCTGGCCCATAGTGATAACTCTCCCATCCAACCCACTCTTATAATTCTGAAACTAGATACGCCTGGTGGTTTAGATAATGCAATGCGCGGTATTATTAA
>CAJQKX010000673.1 GCA_905479025.1 uncultured Paraglaciecola sp. | reverse complement strand
CATGCTTACCATTAGAAACCACGCGGTCTCCAACAGCAATTTCCTCGCACCTGCTTTCAACTGCGGTGCCTACATTGCAATAGCCCAACGCCAACGGGGTATCCAGCTTATTTCGGACGGCGTCAAGCGTCTGTGCCACTCCATCTGTTTTCGCTTTTTCTAGCACTTGCTTAACTTTATCCGGCTGCTGGCGTGCTTTTTGAAGCAGGTTACCCTTGCCAAAATCCACCAGCATTCGTTCTGTGCCCGCAGAAAGCAACGTAGTGGAGGTTGCAATCAGTACGCTAGCATTGCTGCAATGCGGAACAGGAATTTCTTCTAATACTGTTTCGCCGGAATTGAGATTCTGGAGGATTTGCTTCATAAATTATTCAAGACCAGTGTTGTATGTATATCAATACCCTAGCGATCTAACAAAGATTAGCAGATTAAAATAAACCTAACTGCCTGAATTTAGCATGACTTTGCCAACAAGAGTGCACACAACGTAACGCTGTCGCCATACTCGACACTCCCAACCTTAAAATGACCAAAGCAATACATGTTGAAAACTCGCCGATTTAAGTTTAAATCCAGCTCCAAAATCTGCATAGTCAAAAATCAGAAAATAAGCGAAAAACCCCTATAAAGCTACAAGTTTGGCAAGAGCATCGGTCACAACAAGATCCCAATCGCTGGGTAGTTCCTGCAATCTTTCACTTCCAAGTGCTACCAGCTCATCGCCGAGCTTTGTATCAGTTTTCAGCCTAAGAATAACATCGAGAATGCTTTCAGGATCAAGTGGATCAAAATATAAAGCGGCTTGCTTGCAAACAGCCTGAGCAAAATCACGCCCGCTGGTTAGTATTGGAGTACGGTAACGCATTGCCTCAACATAAGTACCACTAAAAGACTCGAGTAACGTAGGCAATATCAGAGCATCACTGAATTCATATAGTGTTGGCAACAGCTGCTGCGCTACCGAGCCGATATTGATTAACTGATTCGACAGCCCCAACGTTTCGATTTTCTTGAGTAACCGTGCTGCATCAGCATGGTCGCTCGCATCAATCGTTAATATACAAATAACATCCTTCAACTCCGATCGATACTTGTCGAAAACGGCGAGTAATGCCTCAAGATTTTTGTGCGAGTAGTAGCGTGTTAGTGCAAATAACTTAAATTTTAACCGCACAACATCACGCTGAAGCGGCGCGGGCAGAATCGATAAATCAGAATTACCGGCCAGTACGCTTTTCGACACTACATTTGGCAATAACTCGACATTGGCTACGGGATTGAAGCGAGCGATATAGCGCTGCTTCAAAGCCTCAGTTTGACAAAAAACAAGATCGGTAAACGGCAAGGATCTACGAATCTGCGATTCGATAATGCAGTTTTTAAGCCGGTCAGAAGGGGTGAGGGCAAATGATACCTCGGGATAAACAAAGTGAGATTTATGAAAAAGCACAGCTTGTTTCGCTCCCCCAACACTTAATCCAAAATTACCGAGACAGAAGATACAATCAGGCTCCCAGCGTTTGACCAGTGCGGGTAAAAAAATTGCGTCATATACAGCACGCCCGATGAATCCACCGGGAACCGCGACATAATATGCTGTGGCCGAATAGGGCTGCTCTATTTCCTCGTAACCCACACCTTTCGGCATTACCAGCAGATATTCATGCTCAACTCCCGCACGCGCGAGAGATGCAATGATATTCTGCGCGACCGAGCGGCCGCCAGCAACTCTAAGGCCGTGTGCGATTACTGCTATTTTCATTGAATAACCCTATTTATGGTAGGCCAGAAAATATTGAAATATTCGAAACATCGCAATACTTGAAAATCTACCCGCTCAATTAATTTCATTTGAACTATTAGAAGTAAATTGCTCTAACCCAGAAACAAAACGCCCAACCATTTTCGCCATTGTTCGCTCGTTCGCATAGCGCTTATAAGCTGCGCGACAATGCCGCATATGCTGCTCAGGATCCGACATATAGAGGGCCATGCTTTCTACCAACGCTTGTAATGTATCCCCGACTAAGAAGCCCGTTTCACCGTCAATCACATTGCAGACTTCAGGCGCGTGAGGCGCGCCAGCCCTTGTGATTACGGGCACACCATAAGCAAATGTATGCAACACGCCTAAACCAACGTGGCCAGGGCTTACGTAAGCAATGGATTTCTCGAGCCACTTCCCGATCTCTCTTTGGTCATAAACCCCTGGCACGAATCTGCATTTGCTCGAAATTCCTAATTTTTTCGATAGCACCTCAAGCTCAAACTTTATCTCTCCATCACCTAATATCAATACTTGCGCCCGACTTTGATGCTCATCGCTAAGCAAAGCATATGCTTTTAAAAAATCGGAAAGTCTTTTCCGAGGCTGCAATCGCCCCATGTAGGTAAAAAAGCACCTATCTTTCTCAGAAAAATGGTAATCACAGACCTCTACGGTATTTCCCATATATGCAAGCTTATTTCGTTCAACACCATAAGGCTCAAAATAATCTGCACCGTCACTTTCATAAGCAATGAAGCCCATAGAGCGCTTAATAAGGATGGCTTTGACCCTGGCTAATAGCGCATACTGCCCCATGCCGTGCCCCCAGAGCACTGTTTTTTTGGGAAGACGAAATAGCAGTCGATATAATAAAAACCAACGCAAATCAAACATCATTACAACCACATCGTAATCGGCAAATTCGCTCGTGCTACAATTGTCAAACTTAAAGCCGGCCTTAGACCTGATTTTCAAAAGCCGCTGTTCGCACGAAATGTCAGCATTTTTCCGAGCCACATATAGAGTCAGATTACCATTCAACGCAACATTTAGCCGATCAAAAAAAGGAACCCTGTAAGGAGGGATAAATTCTTGGATAATCACAACTTTGTTTTTCATGTAAAAGCTTTCCTTTTATTTTTTTCTGTCGCAACTACCCATATAACCAGTCACGCAACCAACAATACCGCCACAAATTCGCCTATAAGCGATAAACCCTTTTTTCTGCTCAACGAGATGCGCTTTAAAAATCAGCCTAATTTAAAACAGCATGGATTCGACGGTATTCGTGTAATTTACGCTTCAGAATTCTGGCCCTCAAAAAAAGCAGAAAAATTTCCAAATATCGCTCACATCACTACGCTAGCAGAGAATAAATTAGGCCCTGATGAATTCGTCTGCATTGACATCGAACATTGGCCGCTTGACATAAGAAGGCATCGGACAACCGCCGTGAAGCGAAGCATCGCAAAGCACGCCAGCACTATTGCTACGATCCGGGCCATTCAACCTGAAAAAAAAATCGGGATTTACTCGATGTTTCCCTTGAGGGATTACCATACCCCCACTAAAAACAAAAATGTACACAAGTGGGAGCAAGCAAATACGTTTTTGAATCCCATAGCCCAATACTCCGACGTCATTTACCCATCTCTTTATACGTTCTACGATGACCCGGATAACTGGAAAAAATATGCAGTTGCGAATATCAACGAAGCAAAGAAATACGGCAAAACCGTTATAGCCTTTGTCTGGCCGCAGTATCATGGAAGTAACAAAGCTAAAAAATATAAATTCATCGACTATAAATTCTGGTTACTCCAGCTTCAAGTAGTATATCAACATGCTGACGGCATAGTAATCTGGTCGCCAGGAGGGACCCACCAAAGCGCATGGAATCCCGAAGCAGAGTGGTGGCAAGCAACAAAGGACTTCATACAAAAAAACAACCTAATCCAAAAATAAGATCTTAGCAGCCTTGGCACAACGCGTGATTTGAAATAGCGCCACCAGCACAGCAAAAAGCACCCCCCATAAAGGGTTATACCATAACAAAACTATCAGTACGGCAATTAAAGAAGAAAATATTTTACTGTCATAATCAAATATTACTATTTTTGTTTTTTGCTGGGCGACTCCAGTTATGACAATTGATAAAAATATGTAACTTAGCAACGTCGCAACTGCGGCACCAATTACACCGATCCGTTCAAGAAGAATCAAATTTAGCGCGACGTTCAAAAACATACTGGACATTGTTACCCACGCAATTGAAACGCTTTGTTTATGCACCGCCAAGCCATAAGATGCTTTCAAATACTGAACGTTCACAATATATGAGACGTACACCATCAAAACTATTTGAATAAATTCCTCACCTGCATAACCCTCGCGAAAGTTACCAATAAAAAACGCAATTCCATAAACTACCGGAAGCATCAAAAAACCAATCACATTTAGAAAAATAAAATATTCTTTCTGAAGTGAATGGACTGCAGAGAAATCAGAGGCAACCGAAAAAAGTTTTTTTTCATAGGTCACAGCAACAATCGCATAAAAGAAAGACAATGCCGAGCCCAGTGTATAGGCAAAGCTGTAAACAGCAACGTCGTTAAGGGTGAGAAAAGAATCGATCATCACTCTGTCAATGTTGGCCAGTAAAATTCCACTCAGCGCATGAGGAAGAAACGGCAGAGCATACAATGAGGCAGCCTTAACGTTTTTTTTACTAAATGACTCGGATTTCGAAACTTTGAAAACTAAAAAAGTGCTGGCTAAAAATGCCACAAAAGTAGCGAGTACATAGCTCTCGGCTGCTACTGCATAATGTTCCAGAAAATATATAAATATAACTAATTTCAAAAACAAACAACCCAACCTTAGAAAAACAAACTCCCATATGCCATCAGTGGCCCTAAATATGGCAGCAAAAAATCGATTCAAAGCCACTAAAAAAAAGGCTGCCAACCCCAAATAAAACATACCTCCTTTCAAATAAACTCGTTCATTCCAAGTAATGAAGTAATGAGACACTATAACTAAAACGCACACAGCTAACGAAACGACAACCCACCCGCTGAAAACCTCATTCGAATTACAATTTTGTTCGCCATCAGCTAAGAAGCGCAATGCGCTTTTGTCATAACCAGCAATTAACAAGACTACTAACATTGCCTCGATTGCAACTATTATCGATAATGATCCATAGCTTTCGGTGGGCAAAAAAAGAGCAGCCAGAAATAAGAAAGACCAATTAATCCCCCTCACAAGAACTTCTATGAATGTAAAAGCAAGCGATCTCGTCATCTTTAATGGACGCATAATTATTTAATATGACCCAGAGAGGGCTTAACGCTAATCGCGCCCGCTATTCCAACACATGCCCACCACAGCGCGGAATTCTGAAAGCTTCCTAACAACACACCAGGCTCGAATTGCGACTCTAACACGCCCTGAATAATAACTACCATTGGCACACATGCCGCTGGGTTATTTCTAAAGGGGTACAATTTATAAAGCCCTGCTGCAACTAAGCCTAAAAATACAAACAGAAAAATAATTCCGGTTTCCGCGGTGTATCTTAAAACCATGTTGTGTATCGAGTGACCTGCAATATCGGTATTGCCGAACCCAACACCGAACACAGGGTTCTTCAAGATAATAGATAATGCGTAATAATAGCTCTCCAGGCGCCCCGCAGAAAACTTGTTGAAATCATCAACGGATGCAGAAGATTCTATTCGATCAAACCGCAGGTGCTCAAGGAGGAGTGGGAGATAAACTAAAGCCAAAACTAAAATAACAAAACCAAAGAGCATGAGCAGCAGACGCTTTTTCATGAAGTACAACATGAGGAAGGCGCCCAGAACCGATGCAAGCATTCCGTTCCGGCCTGCTACGGTAACCTGAGAAAGAAATATGGAACAGATGCATGCTATGCATAACGCCTTAATTATGTAAGATTTTTTATGAAAGGCCAAATAGATTAAAAAAGGGATGAAAAAAGCAGTGCCGTTTGACCAACCAGTTCTAAGGCCTGTAAAGCCTGAAACGGACACAGGAAAACCGCCTAGATTAATGGGTGATCGATAATTTTCCACAACTCCCTGGCCTGCCAAGACAACGTAGAAACACAGAGCACCGATAATGAATCCTGTATACGAAAGATGCTCCACCAAGCGCTGATTCTTTTGGTAGAGCAATGCAATCGCTATAAATGTAGTAAAACTATAAAAGACGTTAAGTAACATCTTATAGCCTGCACCCGGCGTGCCGCCAATAACCCCCGGCAAGAATGAGAAGCACAATATAAAAAACCCAAACATACCGAGATAACCAAATGGAAGAGTGATTCGCTTTTCGGTGATTAAGGTCAAAGAAGCTGTTATTGCAGCTACCGCAATCAGAAAAATCTTGAAAAAAGAAAAAGTAGCCACCCCTATAAGCGGCACCCAGTACACTGGTGACACTGCAATATATAACCACCAAAAAATAGCTGATAATTTATTCATCTAACCTTATCTCAACTGTTAATCGCTACTTCAAACAACTATGCCGCCTTCAATCCCCTATCAACTTCCACGCGTCGTCAGTTAGAAAAAATTACAATGACCGATTAAAATCGGCCATTATTAAAATGTTATTCTCGTTGGATTACGAGGCCAAAAATACGAACGCCAACTGCTGGCGAAGCCCCCGAAAATCAAATACTCACAGAGTTACAGCCTATAGAGACAACCGGCTAAAAGCCAGCCAATCCTGGCAAGATCAAATACTGGGAAAATCAGACGCCGGGGAACTACATTTGCCGCCGCTAGCCCATTCATCCTTAAAATTCTGACATGGAGCTCCACATTTACAGGGGTGATAAATTTAATTTATCAATGCCTAGTGCACCCACAAGCACTACCTCGCTCGGATCGCCATCGTTAAACCGTTCAGCCTTATTATACTCAACCATTAGTAATACCTCACTGATTGATCCTTTCGTGTCTAAAATGAACCTTTAACTGCGCAGCACTCAGAGTTATAAAACTCTGAGTGCCCCAACATAGGTGAATCTTGTAACAGGCCAGCCTTGATTGAAGTGCAATACTTCGAAGAACAAAATTTTTCGATGACACGCCATCTGTGGCCTACAAAATCAATGACAATTACTTGACCACTCCCCGCGTATCTACAACCACCTTCTCACTCAGATCCGAAGCTTTCATATATTTAAACTGCCTATGATCAACTAAGAGCAAAATAATATCTGCTTTTTTAATAGCGCTAGAAAAATCAGATAATTCAAAATGATCACTTGCCTTTAAATTCGGCTCGCAAATCAATAGCTCACCGACATTTTCGGCTTGCAGTCTTTTGACAATATCAAAAGCCGGCGACTCACGGAGGTCATCA
>CAJQKX010000672.1 GCA_905479025.1 uncultured Paraglaciecola sp. | reverse complement strand
CTAGCAGAATGCTTAAAGCCTCTCTGCGAATGTACCTTCCTTCCAGCTTGCCGGCCGTTAACCCTTGAGCTTCAACAAATGAAAAGATGAAGGTCATATCAGCTTGCTCGGCAAACTCGATCAGCGCTTGATCCGCTCGTTGTTGAGGGATGTTGAAGAGAATTTTCTCGGATGAATCCAGACTACTGGCAGCAACCGGCCGTGGTATTAACAAAATTGTCACTACCAGAACGGCAAGCAGCAGACAGTAAAAGGCTCTCGAACCCCATCCCTCAGTAACCGGCTTGAAAAATAATGATTTCATTCCGGTTACCAATGAAGACGACTCAAGAGTTTTTTTCCGCCAACTAATTTGCATTTTATTTTTAATAGGGCGGCTTGTGATCAAACAGTCTCCTATTCACTTTGTATCCCAGAGTTTGGAATACACCTATTATCTTACAATGTCATTCCCACCTACGCGGGAATGACAGGCATGAAAGTCTGACACTACTAATTTTGCTCCTCAGCAAGTGCGCTACTTAACAATATTCGGTCTTCGCTCAACCGTTGATAACGAACATTAAAATTCCGCTGTAACGTTGCCAGCAAGCCTTCCACATCCCCAGCTTTAAAGAGACCTGCTACGCGCACTTTTTTAAGCTGCTCATCCTCAATCTCAAACTGCACAGGGGTATAACGCTCTATCTCATTAATTGCCTGATCCAGCGACTCCCCACGAAATACCAGATTTCCGCCACGCCAGGATAGCTTGACTTTAATCTCTTCCGGCTTAATTGACTCAATTGACTGTTCAGTGCTACCAATCACTACCTGCTCTCCAACCTCCAGCGCCATGTCAGCGGTTTCGACAGCCAGTACAGGCACTACAGGGTTGGCCAGCTGCTCCGCGTCTATCACCGCGACAATGACTTTGCCCTCGGTAACAAGCAGCTCTATCTTTTTATCTTCAGTAATTTCCAGATTAAAGGCGGTCCCAACAGCCTGAACCATCTTGTCGCCAATATAGACATTAAACGGGCGCTCTTTATCGTGCTCCACCTGAAAATGCACTTCATCGCGCTCCAAAAACAGGGCACGTTGTTGTTCGGTAAAGTGGGTACGAATAGCACTGTTGGTATTGAGGGTAATAGTTGAGCCGTCAGTCAATACCACAGTGGATTGCTCGCCAGTATTGGTTTCAAAGTACTGCTCTCGTTGCTGGGCAACAGCAGGCGACTCTTCAGCCATAAAGTTAAAGTCACCAACACTCATTACGCCCACCAATAAAGCGATCAGAAATGAGGCAGCAACGGCAACCGGAGCACGCATGCTTCTCTCTTTATTCTGAATCGGCCGGGGAAACAAGTCGGTCAGTCGCGATAGAGACTCCATTTTGTCCCACAGCTTAGCCATCTGAATAAAGGTCTCCCGATGGGCAGCACTTTCTCCCAGCCAGGCTTTCAGTTCGCGCTCTTCCACAACGGTCAGGTCGCGATCCAATTTAGCCAGCCATTCACTGGCTTGATCCAGAAGATCGTCCCGCTTGGAAAAATTCAGTAAATTACTCATAATCACCTACTTGGCCGAAGCCAGATGCCTTTTTAACTGGCGCCCTCTTTTGCAATAACAGCTCTGCACACAACCGCATTCCGCGCGCCACATGCTTCTGAACGGTACTTTCACTTAAATCCAATTCTTTGGCTATCTCGCGCTGGGAGTAGCCATACACCTTTTTCAACACAAACACCTTTCTACACTGCATCGGTAACTGGCGTACCACCTCACAAAATTGTCCGAACTCCTGATCGGACACTGCCCGCTTTAATGGACCGTCCGCCAGACTGGCCTCCAGGCCAATCTCTTCGTCGTCAGCCAGGGAATCCGCAAGGCGTACTTCTGCCCGCTTAACATGATCCAGCGCCAGATTGCGCGCAATCTTCACCATCAGGGCTCTTGGCTCGCGGATCTCAGCTTGGGTCTTGTATTGGCAGACCCGAACATAGGTCTCCTGGACGATATCTTCAATCTCATGAGGTGGCACAATGCGGGACACAACCCACGCGAGCTGTGTCCTGCAGAGCATATAAATATCGTTAATTACTTCTTTAGTCACTACTTAATCGTCTTTTTTTTGGCTTCAACAGTATAATGACGCTTCAGCCTAATTTTTCCGCCACCTGTCATCCAATAATTTTTTTCAGCTCCTCTAAATGACGCTTGAAAGATTTTCTTCCCTCAGAGGTTAAGGATACCCAGGTCCGCTGGCGGGTAAATTCTGTCTTTTTAATCAGTTGCACATAGCTTGCATCTTCCAATACCTTTAAATGCTTTGAAAGCACTGAATCACTTACTTCAAGTTGTTCTTTAATAATCTGAAACTCCAACTCTTTTGTTGTGTCCAACAAAGCACATATTTGCAGGCGATTTGGTGCATGGATGACAGTGTCAAATGTTGCCTTAGTCATTATGTTTGATTCCCTGTAAGGACTCACCAGTAGGATATTTATATAGCAGATATGCCATATAACCACCTGCAATTAATGCGGCTATGTGAGGTGCATATTCGAACCCTTCATAAACTCGAAATTGTCTTCCCAAAATGAGAATAACTGCAAATATAAGAAGTAAAACAAGCTCACTTTTTATCCTCTCTTTTGAACGAGGTAAAATATTTACCTTTATGCCCAAAAGACGGAAGGTATATAAATAGAAAGCTACAAATATACCAAAGCTAGCCGATCCTATATACATGCCCAAAGCCCACAAATTGTCATGCTCTGTCATACCCCAACTAAAAACAACAAGGGAGTAACTTAAGCTAATTAGAGTTATAAGCAATAAAGGTATTCTGAATGACTGGATGGCGTCGCGTTTGGTTGAGTCTACTGATTTTAATGTCGCTGCCG
>CAJQKX010000671.1 GCA_905479025.1 uncultured Paraglaciecola sp. | reverse complement strand
GCAAAAAAGAGTATCCAGAAAATGCCGCTCGCTACTAAAGTTCTTAACCGCAAAAAATGACTTATTCTTGGGTCGTTACGAATGTATCCCTTCAAGCTCCACTCAAATGACTTCACCGCGCGGCGTCCGCTGTCATTTTCCCCAAGAATAAGCCATTTTTTACTGAAACTTTAAAGGCGGAAAATGTAGTGGCGTAGCCACAAAAACAAAAAAACGAGCCTAAGCTCGTTTCTTTAAATAATTAGAAAGTTTGAAATCCCTTCCAAAAAACACATTCTCTTTGTACTAAATCATTGGAGCCTCAGCAAAGCCGCCAAGCTGCGAGCCCCATGAGCATATGATAAATATGTGATTGGGGCGAGTAGCGACAGCAATGCAGCTGAGGTTTCAAGGATGACGTAGAAATGACTGGTCACATTTAAGTTTGGGATTAAAGAGTCCTTCGATATCCTATATCTCGGCTATGGTTTTCTATTAAAGTTTGGGAACAATCTCAGCCATTACTTAAAGAGTTCAAGTAAAAATAGACCTGCCTTACGTAGAGTGATGTCATTACCAAGGGAAATATCGGTTTAATGAGCGAATTGCAGCTGTTGGATCTGACTTAGCCGAATGACTGCCAAGCCCAAGATTGCAGACGGTCGTGAAATACAATTTTTGAGTGATTTATCGCAGTAAAATGGACATTAACGCCACATTCAGCGGCTTGTCCGCTGCAATACTTTGCTAGTGCTATCCTCAGCTATAGACTTGTAATCTCTAGCCATTGTAACTAGATCAAAAACGCTATAACGACTACTTGCATTAGAGCAACCATCCTTAATAATGGCTAAGCCATTAAAAAAATTATCAGGGTCAGAGTCAATAAAAGAATAAAAGGGGTCGCAGTCAATTTATAATATTAATTATTTGAAACAATGACTTACTAATTTAATCTAACTCTGACCCCTTTTACTGAGAGAAAAACAGCCTATCTATCTGTTTAGGTCTTCGCTCGATTTATGCGTCTTGCGATCCCTCGTTGCGAGGGATCTCTTTAGACGTCCTTATCATCTCGTATATTTGAGTTTGTAATTTTTCTGGTGGGGTATTTTCATAGTCGTTCAAATAAACTTCGTATGCTAACCCTGCCCCTTCATAACCCTTGTCTTTCATCCATTCAACTAGGGCACGATAAGACGGTGCTACGTCACTATAGGGGCCAATATGTAGACAGGTAACCGCTTTGCCTTTAGGGGTTTCACTGGCTCGGATATTATCCCGGCCGCTAAAACGTTGTTGAATAGGAATGCCAAATTCCACATCCAGATTACGTAAATCCAAATTGTAATATTTGGCATACGGACGTCCCGCTGTATGCTGCTTGAACTCTTTCAAGTACTGCATTATTTTGCCAAAGCCATTGGCAACAATCACTGGTAAATCTTGCGCTGTCGTTACTGCCCTAATCGATAATGAGGGCTGAGGAACGAGTTCAACGAGTGCACATTTAATTGACATTTTTGCTCCCCTTTGAATTTAAATCCAACTAACCGACCAAACAATGAATCACATTATCTAATGTTTTATATTTACTCACTTGACAGGGATCAATTTTATTAGACTAGCAAGCGCTACTCTTTATTGGTAAAGCGACTGTGAAAGCATGAGTTTGGATGTAAGTAAAAAAAAGATACTAAGAGGAAATCCCACAGATGAGTGTTTTATCCTAGGTAGTCTGTCCTCATTGTTGGGTTATTAACCGCGTTCCAATTCTTGGCCTTGCAAGTGCGCCGAAGGGCGGGAAATGCAAACAGTTACTTTTTGATGGCCAGCCTGTGGAATTGTCGATGGCGAACTTTAACCGTTTTACCCAGCGTAACCATATCCCGATAATGGTCGATTTTTGGGCACCTAGGGGTGGTCCCTACCAAACGATGTCGATAACGTTTAAAAATGTGGCTAATGTGTTGGAGCCACATATGCGCTTGGCTAAGTTAAATATTGATGTTGAAAAAGAAATAGCCAGCCGTTGGCAAATTCGCAGCATTCCGTGCCTGGTTATTTTTGATCATGACCAGGAAATCGCCCGTAAATACGGTGCCATAGACAACACAAGCCTGATTAAATGGGCGAATACCCTAAACATTAGCGCCTTAGCTTAACTAGAGCCTGCATCATTAGCTTAAGAAATCTGCCCGAATACCCCCAAAAATCTTGGCTGTGCGGCTAATTCATTTACTGCCACATTTGTTTTATTGATTAACATCAATATTCCCCTGCGGTATCAGTGAACAATGAATATCTATGGATTTATTAATTAATTACCAGTAATTCGGGATGGCTAAACGTGATGACAGGAGCATGTTATGAGTGATTTTGCCGCTTTACGACAACAGATGATCGAATATCAAATGGCAGCCAGGGGTTTGGATGATGAAGCTGTGCTTAGGGCAATTAATGCTGTGCCACGAGAGGAATTTGTGCCCACCGAGCTGGTTGAATTTGCCTACAATGATTCGCCCTTACCGATTGCGGCCAGCCAAACCATTTCCCAGCCCTATATAGTGGCACTGATGACAGCGGCGCTCGAACTAAAACCAGAGGATCGTGTACTGGAAGTAGGCACCGGCTCGGGTTACGCAGCAGCAGTGTTGGCCGAAATGGCTAGTCAGGTGTATAGCATAGAGCGCCATAAAATACTTGCCGACAGTGCCCGTCAACGGCTTGAGGATCTGGGCTATGCAAATACCAAGA
>CAJQKX010000670.1 GCA_905479025.1 uncultured Paraglaciecola sp. | reverse complement strand
TACTATAAGTGAGACTGCTGCAATAGGGGATGATATGCCTGACTTAGGCATGTTTAAGGTGTCGCAATGTAATATATGTGTACAAGATGGCCACCCGCTTTTAGCTGCACAGGCGCACTATCAGACTCGGACTAAAGGTGGATTTGGGGCAGTGCGTGAATTATGCGATTTAATCCTGCTGTCTCATGGGCAGTTACATACCATACACAGCGCCAGTATATGAATCGCGTTACCCTGTGTATTGTGGTGTTATTTTTACTAGCATTAGCCTTGAGTCTTCCCGGATGGCTTGCTAAAGAAGTATTAAAGGTAGACTCGCAAACAGAAGACGCTTGGGTTCCTAATTACCTAGCAAGTAAGATGCGCAGTACATTGTATGATAAATTGGGACAGATAAATCATCAGGTTTTTGCCCAAAAGATGGAAAATTTTGACCTCCTTGGGTTCACATTGTTTAAACAACCTAACTATTTGTTATTTGCTCAATCACTTCATCCATGGAAAGTAGACGCACAGGAAGGGACATTATATGAAGATCAACGGATCCAATTTGAAACCGATGTAGAAATCACCAGCCTTGATAAGAAAGGTTATATACAAGTCATCCGCACCAATTTTGTCGAAGTAAACCTAGTGGAAAAGACCATGTATTCAGATCAGCCAGTCGAAATTATTGGCCCAAATTATGTGATAAACAGTAATGGCTTCACCGCTAGCCTAGAAACCCAAAAATATGAGTTATTAGACCATGTTAAAACCGTTTACCAACCGTCTGTTCCGTACTAGTTTTTTAGCAACGTTATTATTTTCGACTAATAGTTATGCTGGGAAAGATGATTTTACTAAAAAAATTGAACTGGCTTCCTTGTACCAAAATGCTGATGGCATTGCCAAAAGAGCAACTTACCAAGGCAATGTTGTGATCCTACAAGGATCTTTAAAAGTCAGTGCAGATGATTTAGAAATTGATGCCAGCAAGGGTGAAGGCAATGAAATATTTATCGCCACTGGTAACCCTGCTACATATTCTCAACAACAAGAAGATGGCAGCATGGTCACTGCCAAGGCAGATAAGATTGAATACCATCGTCAAACTCGCTCCCTATCATTAGAGGGGAATGCTGAGATAAAGCAGAATTCTAGTAGTGTGCAAGGCAAATCAATCACATTTAATATGGAACTTGAACAAATCATAGCTCAAGGTAGCGATCAAGAAAGTGGCCGTGTTATTACCACATTCCAGCCTGTATCAAAGCCTAAAGAACTTGAAACAGCCCAACAGGATGAACAACCTTAATGGCCGTATTGAAAGCCACACATTTAGCTAAGTCTTATAAGTCTAGACAAGTTGTAAGAGATGTCAGCATTGAAGTATCGACTGGTCAAATAGTGGGTTTATTAGGACCAAATGGCGCTGGTAAAACCACCACTTTTTATATGATTGTTGGGCTAGTACCTTTAGACAAAGGTGACATCTATATTGATCAACAGAATCTTACTCTGCAACCAATGCATGTGCGTGCTAGGCAAGGCATAGGTTATTTACCACAAGAAGCATCAATATTCAGAAAGCTAACCGTATATCAAAATCTGATGGCGATATTACAAACTCGTAAAGAATTATCAAAAGAACAGCGAGAACAACAGGCCGACTCATTATTGGACGAATTTAATATCAACCATATTCGCAATAGTTTAGGTATGAGTCTGTCTGGCGGTGAACGCAGAAGAGTAGAAATTGCGCGAGCCTTGGCGGCTGATCCAGAATTTATATTATTAGACGAACCCTTTGCTGGGGTTGATCCCATTTCAGTTAACGACATAAAAAAAATAATTCAACAATTACGCGATAGAGGTCTAGGTGTATTAATTACCGATCATAACGTGCGTGAAACCTTAGATGTATGTGAAAAAGCATATATAGTGAGCCATGGCGAGTTGATAGCTTCTGGCACTTCGGAAGAAGTTTTAAGTGATCAACGTGTAAGAGATGTATACCTAGGTGAACAATTCAGGCTATAGTTAAAAGAATATTACTTAAAATATTAAGCTTCCAGCAAAGCTGTCAAGCAAGCGAACTTGATTAGTATTTTATGATTGATGTGGGATAACTTCGACAACACGCTGTAATTTCTAGAATGAAGAGTTCATCTCGTCTGATAACAACAACAGATTAAACATAAGAAGTTAATGAAACCCTCTTTACAGTTAAGATTTAGCCAACAACTTACAATGACACCGCAGCTGCAACAAGCCATAAAGCTATTGCAATTGTCTACTTTGGATTTACAAGCTGAAATTCAAGAAGCCTTAGACTCTAACCCGTTGTTAGAAGTAAACGAGTCAGATGACAGTGGTAGTGGCGAAAAAGCCCTTGAAACTAACCACAGTGCCGATAATAAAGATAGCGACAGCACTCAAGTTGAAGTCAATGCGGATAGTGTCGATAGCGGCGATGCCCTGCAAAATAATGACATACCAGAGGATTTACCCTTAGACAGTACTTGGGATGAATATTTAAGTGCTTCATCAGCCCCTTCCTCTATGAGCAGTGCAGGATCAGCAGGCGATGATGATCAAGTATTTCAAGGCGAAACCACAGAAAATATTCAAGACCATTTGCTTTGGCAAATGCGTTTAACCCATTTTAGCGATACCGATATTGCTATTGCTATGGCCATTATCGATTCTATCGATGAAGCCGGTTATTTGACTATTAGCACTGAAGAAGTCCTAGCCAGTATGGATGACGAAGAGATTGAACTGGACGAAGTTGCAGTAGTACTTAAACGCATCCAGATGTTTGATCCCATAGGCTCAGGCGCTCGCAGCGCCCAAGAATGTTTACTAATCCAATTACGGCAGTTTGCATCAGATACACCTTGGTTAGAAGAAGCCAAGTTGTTGATTACTGATTACTGCGATCTGATAGGCAGTAAAGACTATCGTACTCTAATGCGAAAAACTCGTCTCAAAGAAGAAGAGTTGCGGGAAGCCATGCGTCTGTTGCAAACCCTTAATCCTAGGCCAGGTACTGCCATAGTCACAGGTGAATCAGATTACGTTATCCCTGATGTATCTGTTTCTAAGAAAAATGGCCGATGGAAAGTAGAACTTAACCCAGATAGCCTTCCTAAACTCAACGTCAATCAGCAATATGCAGCGATGAGCAAAAGTGTTAAGAACACTTCAGACAGTCAATTTATTCGTTCACATTTACAAGAGGCAAAGTGGTTTATTAAAAGTGTTGAAAGCCGCAACGAAACTCTTCTTAAAGTGTCTAACTGCATAGTGCAGCAACAAATGGGTTTTTTTGAACATGGCCCCGAAATGATGAGACCTATGGTGTTGAACGATGTCGCTGAAATGGTAGATATGCACGAATCCACTATTTCGCGAGTTACAACACAAAAATACATGCATACACCAAGAGGTATTTTTGAGCTGAAATACTTCTTCTCTAGCCATGTAGCCACAGATGCAGGCGGAGAATGTTCATCAACTGCAATAAGGGCATTGATTAAAAAGTTAGTAGCTGCAGAAAAACCCAGTAAACCTTTAAGCGATAGCAAAATTGCTCAGGTGTTGGCCGACCAAGGCATTATGGTAGCGCGGCGAACAATAGCAAAATACCGGGAGTCACTCATGATCCCACCATCTAACCAACGTAAGAGCCTGCTTTAGGCGAATTGAAGAAGGAATAGGCGATATGCAAATTAACCTTACCGGCCATCATGTAGATATTACAGATTCTTTAAGAGATTACGTACATACGAAATTTACTAAACTAGAACGACATTTTGAGCATATAAATAATGTTCATGTAATATTAAATGTGGAAAAGCTTAATCAAAAAGCGGAAGCCACTTTACACCTCAGTGGAACAGAGGTGTTTGCTACATCTGAACAGTCAGATATGTATGCAGCAATAGATGCTTTAATCGATAAACTTGACCGCCAAGTGATTAAGCACAAGGAAAAAATTAAACGCCATTGATAGCGTCAACGATAAACCACAATTAGAATTCATAATGGAAATAAAAGATATTCTTCATCCTGACTGTACTTTATGTGCAGTTCAAGGAACCAGTAAAAAACGAGTACTTGAACTTATTAGTCAAATTGCTAACCAACATTTAATTGATGTTGATATTGACCAAGCTACTATTTTGTCTAGTCTGACATGCAGAGAAAAAATGGGCAGCACTGGCATTGGCAATGGTATTGCCCTGCCACATGGTCGCCTACAAGAACTAGAAAATGTTATGGCTATTGTATTGACCAGTAAAAAACCAATCGATTATGACGCCATAGACAATGCGCCTGTTGATATCTTTTTTGCTATTTTAGTACCCGAAGACAAAGCATCTGAACACTTAGGCACTTTGTCTGCTATTGCCACGAAACTAAACAATAAGGACACGTTAAGCCTAATGCGCCAAGCAAAAACAGACCAAGAGTTATTTGAGGCACTAGGATAAATGAAACTTATCATTATTAGTGGGCGTTCTGGCTCAGGTAAATCTATAGTGCTGCGCTCATTAGAAGATCTTGGCTATTATTGTGTGGATAATATTCCAGTTAACCTTTTACCCACACTCACTCATACTGTAGTTGATGAATACGACCAAGTGGCCGTTAGCATCGATGTCCGTAACTTACCAAAAGATCCTAATGAGCTAGTCGAAATTCTTGATTATCTGCCCTCCACTTGGGATATGACCATACTTTATTTAGATGCCAGCGATGACATGTTGATTAGACGTTTTAGCGAAACAAGACGACTGCATCCTTTATCCAAACAAAATAAGTCTTTGTCTGATGCTATCCAAGCAGAAAGCCAATTACTCGCACCTATTGCCGAACGTGCTGATTTGTATATAGACACTGACCAACTGTCGGTCCATCAGCTTGCTGAATTAGTCCGTGAACGCATTTTAGGTAAAAAAAGTTCTAGACTGGTCTTGGTATTCGAATCCTTTGGCTTTAAGCATGGCATACCAAAAGATGCAGATTATGTTTTTGATGGTCGCTTCTTACCTAACCCTCATTGGGAACCGGACCTCAAACACTTAACAGGGTTAGATGCACCGGTGCAGATATTTTTGGGCTCGCAACCCATAGTGACTAAGTTTATTTGGCAAATTCAAAACTTAATTTCCACATGGTTACCCCATTTAGAGCGCAACAATCGCAGTTATGTCACCGTAGCGATTGGTTGCACGGGCGGCCAACATAGATCCGTTTTTGTTGCTGAAATGTTAGCCAAAAATTTCAGTAACTCTCACCCTGATGTACAAATTCGCCACCGCGAACAAAACTGATGCCTAGTTTCGAAAAGACACTGGTGATCGTTAACAAATTAGGGCTTCACGCAAGAGCAGCCACGCAGCTTGTTCAGCTAACCAATAAGTTTGATGCACAAATCACGCTACACCAAGGCGATAAGCAAGCCTCAGCCAACAGCGTACTTGGCTTAATGATGCTCGAAAGCCACCAAGGTAAAGAAGTGCGAGTCGTCAGTGAAGGTAAAGATGCACAAGCAGCAATGGACGCGGTAGAAACCTTGATCGTCACTAAGTTTAATGAGGAGGAATAATAAGCTCTGAATAACACTTTTTGTTTATAAGTAGAAATGAAAAGCTTCGCTTCGCGCCATCGTCCCGCGCGGTCGCCACCCTCTAACCGGTTACACTTTTTATACTGTGTTTCTTTGCACTTTATACTAATCAGAAATTATCCTTATCGACAGAAAGGCGACGTTGAGCATTCTCAACTGAAATAATGCCAAGTCGCCAGACAACTAAACGAAAGACCAAGAAAGACGTTAGAGTATGAGACACCAGCAGAGCGATTTAACCAGTGTGTTGCAGTGACCAGTTGAACTCACACCTGATAGCTGACCTAAGCTTTTGTTGATTTTTAGCAACGATGTTCGACGAGAATGCCCTATATGGAAAATTTCATCGGAGTATTTTTATTAATAACACCTTTACCTTACTTCGGTTTCTAAATAAAAGGTGTCTACAAATTTAGGAGAATAACACTATGCTGTGTTAAACATGAGAGATACTGTCTTGTAGTGATAACTGTATTTTTAACTTAAAGAGGGCTCTCGTCTCTTGGTACATCCATATTTTCACTTGGAAAGGTGGCTATCACTGCGAGCGATGCTACGTAGAAACCTGCAGCAAATTGCAAAAACCACTAATATGTTTTAGGAAACCGTTATCACTTAGAATCTGTATATCAATCGGCATTATGCCAAATAAAATAGATACAATTAATGCTGTCCCAACTGGCCAAAATATGCCTAACTGGACTTGACTGGCACACTTCACCTCATGACCCACATTCACCAAAGTCTATATGTTTTTTTCTCACTGCAAATTCGTGACTTAAGCCCTTAATACACGAGTGCATTATATAGGTTCTTTGCTGAATGCCGCTCACAGCTGTTGAGTGAAAAACTGGTACGCACTACGGTCTTGATTCTTTTGGGCTAAATAAACACCGAGTTCCAGTAAGTTTTGCCTGTCGGCATAGCGTTTGACGATCATTTGAAGGGTGTTCAAGGCTTTCTTTGACTGTCCTTGTCCATCCATCGACAGGATGTAGGCGTAGGCGTATTGGCTATTTTGCGGCAACAAGTCATAGGCTTTTTTAAATGAAGTCAGTGCAACGGTGTGCTGTTGTTGCCTGACTAAATGCAGGGCAGCTTCTCATAACTCCATGCGTTATGACTTTGAGATAACAGTACCTCCCATTGACTTTATTGTTGAAATTTTGGCCGGATACCTCGGTGAACATGGCGGGGTAAGGATGACGGGGGGTGGTTTTGGTGGCTGCATTGTTGCCCTGATGCCCCACGCCATGGTGGAAGGGGCTAAGCTCTTACTTGCGCAGCGTTATTTTGCGCACAGCGGCATCACAGAAGATGTTTATATTTGCAGTGCCAGTGACGGTGCCGGTGAAATTGCACCGTAATAGCAATCCAGCCTAGCGCATGCTCGTAAGACACCCGCATACCACCAACAGGATACTTCCCAGGATGATACCGCTCGATGTACAAACTAAATTGCGGTACTCAATATATGTCTAACCTAGAACAACAAGGATACTAATCAAATGCAAACTATCTTGGTAACGGGAGGCGATGGTTACATTGGCAGCCATAGGGTTTTGCAATTATTGGAAACGGATCATCAAGTTATCGTATTGGACAATCTGTGCAATGCCTCTAACGAGTCGCTTAAACTAGTGGAAGCCTTGACGGGTAAAAAAACCATCTTTGTTGAGGCAGATATCCGTGACAACACCATCTAAGAGCTGGTTGATCTTCCCCTATTTTTGTGATCAATTTATATAATAATTTTCCTGCCAATCTGTTTTTTTAAGTTGAAAATTGATATCACTTAAGTCAGCTATGTCGCATTGCAGACCATCAAAACCAGTTTTATCAAGCTACCGCCAATGGCGGCTTTTGGCACATGGCCGAAGGATAGAGAACGTTCCTAAAGATGGGTTTTAATAGCGAAATGAACCAATATTACTCTAAGTGCTAATGACCGCTTTGTCGGCAGACTGTGTAAAAACTCCTATTACAACCGCCAAATCTTACCCTCTGTGATACTCAACCTTCCAAATGACTTAGTCACTGATTATTAGCGTTAGCACGGAATTTTGGATTTGGAGTGTTAAGGCGGG
>CAJQKX010000669.1 GCA_905479025.1 uncultured Paraglaciecola sp. | reverse complement strand
CGTAGCAACGGCAGTTCATTGAAGCATAGATCTAAAATAGCGGCATTCCTCTGACGAATTCCAAGCCATTCATCCAGTTTGTTAAGCTGGAATCGGCCAACCCCTGCCTGTATTTCAGTCATTCTATAATTAGAACCAAAGGAATCAACAAGCCACCGAAAACCTGGAGGATGGACCTCCCCGTAAACAGCATCATAACTTTTACCATGATCTTTATATGACCATGCTCTAGACCACGCATCTTTATCTTGAAACACAACCATGCCTCCCTCTCCACATGTCGTCATAATCTTATCCTGACAAAATGAGAACGCAGCAGCATGGCCGAAGGATCCAACCTTTTGCCCTTTATAATTTGCACCATGAGCCTGGGCGCAATCTTCGATAACGAGCAAATTGTGCTGCTTGGCATACTTCATTATCGGACCCATATCACAAGGCCAACCGGCCAAATGGACAACAATAATAGCTTTCGTGTTATCTGTTCGAACAAGGTCGATTGTTTCTACACTGATGTTCCCGCTTACTCGGTCAACATCTGCTATCACGGGCTTTGCCCCAGCTATGACCACAGCGCTTGCCGTAGCTATATAAGTACGACTAGGAACAATGACCTCGTCACAGGGAGTAATGCCTAAAGCTTTAAGTGCCAATTCCAGAGCCAAAGTGCCATTCGCTAGAGCAATGGCATGGTTAACACCAATATATTCCGCAAACTCCTTCTCAAACAACTTGCCCTGATCACCAGTCCAATAGTTTACTTTCCCTGAACGAAGAATATTGCTAACAATTTGCACTTCTTCTTCGCTGAAGACTGGCCAGGACTGATTTAGTGCTTGTTTTTTCATCTACTATAGCTCCACATCTCGTTAAATATTAAGTAGTTTTTAATAAATATCGAAAATATCATTATACTACGCTCAATCTAGAACAATAGATATAATGTCCAGCCACTGTCCGCTACCGGGTAAGTTGTTCATATTTTTAAAGCCCCTATGCCAGTTGGAATACGTGAATTATTTCCAGAAATACTAACGCACTAGCTAAGAAAGCAAAAATTATGATCCCGCATTCAACTGATATATAGGTAATACGGTGTTTATCGACTGTACGATTCAAAAGCCCATGAAAAGCAGTTAATAGCGGTTTCGGCCGGCCGGCCATAAATCATCATTAATGATATCGCTGAACACTGATTTAATAGAGCGAGTAGCATCGACAACTTGCCAATACTTTAGTCTCGAGGCTTTAGCATACAAATCATAACGCAGAATACGCCTCTCCGGAGTATCTGGAAATGGATCATATTTCTGAGCACACCTATCTGCAGACATTTGAGATGGTATCATCAGAAGTACAGGCTTATCTGGAACTGGGGTTAACCTAACCAAAATTTTCCAAAGAAGCCAATCTTCTATTTTTATATCGGGAAACATAATTTTGAAATCTATTTGAGTATCCCAAAGGTAACGATCACAGATAACTACTTTTCCTCTAAGTATCCACCACCTAATAGAAAGACAATAAATTCTCATCAAGTCCAATACCGCCAAAGACAGCCATGCTCTCTGAATCCATACTGTGCCCATCATCTCATCTCTTTTTTTACTCTTTCCCGGGGGAGGAAGCTTTTTGCCTCCTAATTTTCTACTGAAGGCTTTAATAGCATTTATACCTGGGGTACTTCCGCCACGAGTCCAAAGATCAAGAACAGTTTTTCCTTTATTTTCATAATATTGTTTCACTAGCTCAAGTTGGGTCGACTTACCGGAGCCATCTATTCCACTAATCGCTATTAACATTACCTTTATACCTTTATATATTAATCAATTTCCAGGGGGCTTCATATATTCCTAGAATCACAATTTATCTCCAGTATCACTTCCGATAAATTCATCCATTGCGCCTTTCTTGTCAGGAACAATATCTCTGCGCGATAGAACGTAGCTCACGGTCTTTAGCAATATCTTAATGTCTAAGTATAAAGATTGATTGTCTACGTACCATATATCCAAACTAAATTTCTGCTCCCATGAGATAGAGTTGCGTCCATTAATTTGAGCCCAGCCAGTCACGCCAGGTTTAACATCATGTCTCCTAGCTTGCTCTTTAGAGTATCGATTGAGGTATTGGGGGGGAAGAGGTCGGGGACCCACCAGACTCATGTGTCCTAGCAAGACATTCCAAAACCCAGGAATTTCATCGAGACTGGTTCTTCGAAGAAACTGCCCGATGGAAGTTATGCGTTCTTCATCTGGCAATAGCTCCCCATTACTGCCGCGTTTATTGTTCATCGTACAGAATTTTACAATTTTAAACTCTCTATGGTTTTTACCGAGTCTCGATTGCCTAAAAAAAATCGGAGTACCCTGAAAAAAAGATATTAATATAACTATTAACGTCAATGCCGGGCTACATACTATTAAAATTGTCATAGCGCCAACGATATCAATTATTCTATTCATTCTAATATTTCCAGGATGGTTTAACTAAATAGATGATGACAAATACTGGACTATTTCACTTAGTTCTCTAGCACGGGCATCAAGACAGTTAGGATTGCTGTAGAACAAGGGATTCCCTGCTTCTTCAACATAAAAAATCAGGTCTTCTAGTAAAAATACAAGCAGGTACATCATGCGACCTTCACAGATCCAATTAATCCCAGGCCAAGCCTGCACGAAGTCCTTCTCAGAATTATCTAAATCGTCTTGGACTAACTTAATGAATCGGGAAGCATAGCCATTTTCAATTCTAGTACCTAGTAAAAGAATTATTAAATCATAAGCTATTTGTTTTTCACCACTGAACTCCCAATCTAGGATCCAGAGGTTTTTATGGTCTGCCAATATATTTCCTTGATGAAAGTCTCCATGACAGTATGCCAAGTTAATTTATTGCCCCTCATAAGCTTTCATAGAGACCTTTAGCGAACACACTATATTTTGAATCGAATCCATCGTTTTTGAATCTAGGTATGCGTTATTTTCTAACGCAGCACACAGCTGGGCGTCTAGCACATCTAAATATCCAACAAAACTTGCGCTTCGTTGACTTTGATTTAACATACGATGAATCGAGTCAACAGCTTGAGACAACGCCTTATCACCAACACATTTTTCAAGACGATTAGGTGGCTGACCTGAGACATATTCTTCTCGATACCATTTAGCACTGGTGCCCAATTGGAGAATTGCAGGAATCTGTAAATATGGAAATTCTGTCCTAACGAAAAGCTCCCTCTCGATATACTTACTATCAAATCCATCCTTTAACAGGACACACACTGATTTAGTCTCGATATCAATCAACCTAATTTTGGTATTTCCACCAATAATAAGCTTCTGTTTTGCATCCGCGATTTGTGGAGAAATACTAATCCGATATTTAGCGAGCGCTGTAGCAAGAAACTTTGATTGCGATAATTTCAAGTAAAGTAATTGAATTCCGCTTCTCCAGGGTCTAAGTGGATTGCTAGCGTACTCACCATTAATGGAGTCGAAAACTTTACCATCAACTCCATCAACAAAAATAGAATTTATCAATGGGTTACAGTACCAAATCTGCTCAACATTAGACGAGGCCTTTAGATCATGAGCTGCCTCCCATTTAACCGTATATTTACACCCTGTCCAATCAAGTAAAAAAGACTCTAGCGTATCTTCAAAGATAGATTCAAAAGGCTCTCTTGTAATTAGCGTGCTAATTTTCATTATTTAATTTTTACTCATTAACTAACATTACTTAGGTCTTCTGCAGCAGTTATAAACACCTGAAAATCAACCGCTTAATTAATAATCTAACGTAATGCAACATTATGAGTTAGACCTTAATAATTTAAATTACTAAGACTTGAAGAGTGTAAAACCCTTACAAAATTGTGCCTTAAAATCATTTTCTACCCATTTATAAAATAGCCGAGTCTGCTCTCTGATTTTAGGCCATGTATATCGCTCTAGCACAAGCTCACGACCGTTTTCGCCCATTGAAATGAGGTCATTCCCGTCTTTAGCGAACA
>CAJQKX010000668.1 GCA_905479025.1 uncultured Paraglaciecola sp. | reverse complement strand
ATTAGGTTTTTTTGGCACAAACCTTGTTGAGGCTGAAGGCGTGCTTGCGATTCTTATTTTTGGTCAGTTAATAAGTGTCTTTTTTGGTCCTGTAGGGTTGCTGCTCTTGATGACTGACAACAGGCATGAGTATTTAGTTGCGGTGCTTTCAGGATTATTTGTTATGGTCACGTTAAGTGTTCTATTGATTCCATTGCATGGTGCTTTCGGCGCTTCCATCGCTGTCGCTTTTTCGCTTGGAGTGCAAAACTTAGTAGCCAACTTTTACGTAAAAAAAATATTGGGCTGGCTCTCCTATAAGTTAGTTTTTACGCGAGGGCTCGCTGCTAATTTCCCTTGAATTATAGCCGGTATAAGGGTAAAAGGTTTTGCTTTATTTATTCTAACTGTCTGACAAGAGCCTAGATTCTGCATCGCTCCTTGAAATTGCAGACGTTCAAGATAAAGTTTTCCCTAGACCCTTTGCTATTGGAATCCAAAGTATTACCATTGGATCGCGAACTTCGTTTGTTAGCAAAAAAATTTAAAGGTGTCTCTTTACTTAAACCTGTGTCCAAGGTTTCTATTTTGAAGTGCTAAGCGGAGCCGTAGTATTATTGTATGTTTTTGATATAGTGTACTGCGAATGCCCATTTTTCTGGTATATGTTTGTTAAGCGCTAGCGCAAGAAATAAATGAATTTATGTCGGTCAAAGGTTTTGCCTTACAGCGATTTAATAACGTTCAATATGATGAGAATGGGAGTGCCATTCAAGCTGACTTCATATTTTGTAAACCTGAATCCTAGAAATGTTGACCTTCGACTCGTCAAACTTTAGCTGTGATGCGAGTATGAACTTGTAAATTAAACCTTATTTTCCGTCTCTCTATTGCGATTGTCTGTTTTATGATTCAAGGGGGATGAATTACTGAACAGATAGGTGAGAATTACAAGACGTATTCGAGTCTGTACGAATTCGAAAACTCAGTGCTTGAGGACCTATTGCAGCTGATCGAAATGAGTATAGAGGAAATAAGTGCACTACGAACGGCAACCTTAAAGTCTCTCGTTTCGCAACATTACACTGCTATTGAGAACATATGTAGAATAGGGTAGAGGCCCTACCATAGCTACATATCATTACGATGATAACTTGAACTGTGATGATGTTTAGTTACTTTATTTATTAAAGGAGAAAAAAGTGCGTACACCGAAGGCTCTTATAACAGGCATAACTGGTCAAGATGGATCATACTTGGCTGAATTACTGCTCAATAAAGGCTATGAAGTACATGGTATTAAGCGCCGTGCTTCGTCTTTGAACACCCAACGAATTGACCACATTTATCAAGACCCTCATATTGAAAATAAAAATTTAATTCTTCATTATGGCGATCTGACCGACAGTTCAAATTTGACTCGTATACTCAATGAAGTAAGGCCGGACGAGGTTTATAACTTAGGTGCACAAAGTCATGTTGCAGTAAGTTTCGATGCCCCAGAGTATACTGCTGATGTTGATGCAGTTGGCACTCTAAGGTTACTTGAGGCAATCCGTTTTTTGGGTATGGAGAAGGAGGTTAAATTTTATCAAGCCTCCACGTCTGAGCTATATGGTAAGGTACAAGAAATTCCTCAAAAAGAAACAACCCCATTTCATCCCCGTTCACCCTACGCTGTGGCAAAAATGTACGCCTATTGGATAGTGGTCAACTATCGTGAATCCTATGGAATGTATGCCTGCAATGGTATTTTATTTAATCATGAGTCTCCCAGGCGAGGTGAGACTTTTGTAACTAGAAAAATCACCCGTGGTCTTTCTAATATTGCTCAAGGGCTCGAAAATTGCTTATATATGGGAAATATTGATGCTCTTCGTGATTGGGGGCATGCAAAAGATTATGTGCGCATGCAATGGATGATGTTGCAACAAGATCAAGCGGAAGATTTTGTGATTGCAACAGGGGTTCAGTATTCCGTCAGGAATTTTATTGAGTGGTCTGCTAAAGAGTTGGGAATTAGTTTAAGGTTTGAGGGTTCTGGTATAGATGAAGTCGGTATTGTTGAATCAATTGATGGCGATGAAGCTCCAAATATTAATCCTGGTGATGTGATTGTTAAAATCGATCCTCGATATTTTCGTCCCGCAGAGGTTGAAACTTTGCTGGGTGACCCTAGTAAAGCAAAAGAAAAGCTTGGATGGACGCCTCAAATCGGTGCTCAAGAGATGTGCTCTGAAATGGTTGCTGAAGATCTAAAAGCTGCGAAAAGACATGCATTATTAAAAGCGCATGGTTATGACTTACCTGTAACAATTGAAAATTAATATTGGATAAATTATGAATATCTTTGTTGCAGGTCATCGGGGCATGGTGGGTAGCGCTATTGTAAGAGTATTATCATCAAATAATGTAAATAACATTATCACTGCCACTCGTTCAAACTTAGATTTACTTAATCAGGAATCGGTAAATAATTTCTTTGAACAGAATGATATTGACCAGGTTTATCTTGCCGCTGCCAAAGTTGGTGGTATTCATGCGAACAATGAGTACCCAGCCCAGTTTATCTATGAAAATTTGATGATTCAGTCAAATATTATCCATGCTGCACATTTGGCAGATGTCCAGCATTTATTGTTTCTGGGTTCTTCTTGTATTTATCCAAAATTCGCCGAACAACCTATACAAGAGGATTCATTATTAACGGGTATTCTTGAGTCAACTAATGAGCCTTATGCAATTGCAAAAATTGCAGGTATTAAGT
>CAJQKX010000667.1 GCA_905479025.1 uncultured Paraglaciecola sp. | reverse complement strand
TCAATGTAGAGTCCTCGATCGCACAGGACTCATCTTAGATATTTTCGCCCAACGCGCCCGTACTCACGAAGGCAAGTTACAAGTAGAACTGGCTCAGCTTCGCCATATCAGCACTCGGTTGATTCGTGGGTGGACTCACCTAGATAAACAAAAAGGCGGCATTGGTCTTCGTGGCCCTGGTGAAAGTCAACTTGAAACTGATAGACGATTGCTCAGAGCAAGGATCAAAGCGATTCAGCGACGTCTGGATAAAGTACAAAAACAACGTGAACAGGGACGACGCTCCAGAATTCGTGCAGAAATTCCTACAGTGTCTTTGGTGGGCTATACTAACGCTGGAAAATCCACTTTATTTAATACCATGACACAATCTGCAGTGTATGCAGCAGACCAACTATTTGCCACACTTGACCCAACACTTAGAAAGATTCAGTTACAAGATGTCGGCTCAGCAATTCTTGCTGATACGGTTGGTTTTATTCGTCATCTACCCCATGATCTAATAGCAGCATTTAAGGCTACATTGCAAGAAACTCAGCAGGCAAACCTATTATTGCATGTTGTAGATTATTCTGATGAGCAGTTTCGAGATAACATTGGACAAGTAGAAGAAGTCCTTGAAGAGATAAAAGCTAACGAAATTCCACAATTGATGGTGTGTAATAAAATTGATCGAATGGATGGGGTCGAACCGAAAATAGTCAGAAACGAAACAGGTACGCCAATTCGTGTTTGGTTATCTGCTCAGCAAGGAGTGGGGATTGATTTACTGCTTAGCGCAATTACTGAATGTTTATCAAAAAACATGGTACAACATAGTTTATTGATACCTCCGCAGAAAAGTATTTTACGTGGTGTGTTTTTTGAGATGAATTGCATTGCTGCAGAAAGTTATGCCGAAAATGGTGATTGGCAAGTTAATGTTCGCATGGAACAAAGAGATTGGAACAGATTAGTGAAACGTGTAGACGTTGATTTAGAGTCATATATAGTAAAATAGAAGCAACAAGTAACAAGTAACAGATCAAAAATTTAAAAAAACTCGTAAAGGTCTACAGACCTATTTATTGAATTAACTAGTTGGAGAGACATAATGGCTTGGAATGAGCCCGGTGGAAATAATAATGATCCTTGGAAGAACAAGGGTGGTCGAGATCAAGGCCCGCCTGATTTAGACGAGGTGTTTAAAAACTTGATGAGTAAACTCGGCAAGTTCGGTGGTGATGGCGGCTCTTCGGGTGGTAAAAGCCTGGGTGGCATAGGTGTAGCTGTTATCTTTGGAATATTGGTTATTGGTTGGGTGTTTAGTGGTTTTTATACTATTCGCGAAGCCGAACGTGGAGTCGTGTTGCGTTTTGGTGAGTTTAGCCATTTTGTTGACCCCGGCTTGCAGTGGAAGCCGACTTTGATAGATGTTGTTATACCGGTAGATGTGAAGACAATCCGCTCTATGCCATCTTCGGGTTCGATGTTAACTGAAGACGAAAACGTAGTTCGTGTTGAAATGGAGGTTCAATATCGTATCCTTGAACCTTATAAATATAGCTTCGCCGTAACCAGTCCTGAAGAGAGTTTAAGTCAAGCGTTTGATAGTGCCATTCGTTATGTTGTAGGTCATTCAAAAATGGATGATATATTAACAAGCGGCCGTGAAGTAGCGAGACAAAGCGTCAGGGATGAATTAACGGGTATCATTGAATCATACGATATGGGCATAGCTGTTCTCGATATGAACTTCAAAGATGCAAGGCCACCAGAGGAAGTAAAAGAAGCTTTTGATGATGCCATTGCAGCGCAAGAAGATGAACAACGTTTTATTAACGAAGCAGAAGCTTATTCTCGAGAATTAGAGCCTCGCGCCCGTGGACAAGTCAACCGTATGGCACAAGAAGCTCAGGCTTACAAAGAGCGTGTAACGTTGGAAGCACAAGGTGCAATCGCAAGGTTTGAAGAATTATTACCACAATACATGGCTGCACCAGAAGTGACTCGTAGTCGTATTTATCTTGAAACTATGGAAGAAGTGTACGGTAATACTAGTAAGATATTGGTGGACACAGAAGGCACCGGAAACATGATGTATCTGCCCCTGGACAAAATACTAGGTAATCAATCTGGGCCCACTATCCCAGCGAATATCCGCAGTACTTTAGAAGGTTTACGTAATCAGGAAGCTGATCCACAGCCTGTCAGCAGCAACTCCAGAAACAGCCGTAGTAACGGCGTTCGTAGTGGGAGGAACTAAGCTATGAAAAATTTTATTACCTTAATAATAGTAGCCTTAGGCTTGCTTACCTTTAGTTCTTTGTTCGTAGTTGAGGAAGGTAACAAAGCCATCGTCATCCAGTTTGGTAAAGTCCAAAGAGATAGCGAAACAGGTGACACCACAGTCTTTGAACCAGGTTTACATTTTAAACTTCCTTTCTTTGACCGTGTGGTAACACTCGATGCACGTATTCAAACACTGGATGAAGCACCCGATCGATTTGTGACCTCAGAGAAAAAGGATTTGATTGTTGACTTATATGTTAAGTGGAAAATTGAAGACTTTGCTAAGTATTACCTAGCCACTGGTGGGATCAAATCTAGTGCGGAAATACTGTTACAACAAAAAGTGAATAACGGACTGCGATCTGAATTTGGTACCCGTACTATTCAACAAATTGTATCAGGTGAACGTTCTGAATTGATGGATGAAGCCATGGCACAAGCCTCCACTAGTTCAGATGAATTGGGTATAGAAATAATTGATGTGCGTGTTAAACAAATTAACTTACCACTTGAGGTTCGGAACTTTATTTTCCAACGTATGCGGACAGAGCGTGAAGCAGTTGCTAGAGAGCATCGCTCTGAAGGTAAAGAAAAAGCTGAGTTTATCAAAGCCGATATCGATGCCAAAATCACTGTTATGTTAGCTGATGCTGAACGTAACTTGCGCAAACTTCAAGGTGAAGGTGAAGCACAAGCAGCGCAGATTTATGCCGAAACTTACACAAAGGATGCTGATTTTTATAGGTTCTTACGTAGTATGGATGCTTACAGGAAGAGCTTCAGTAGCAAGCAGGACGTCTTGGTTGTCGAGCCAGACAGTGACTTCTTTCGTTACATGAAAAATCCATCTGGAAAATAACCAGATATTCCAATATCATTTGAAAGCGCCTTATGGCGCTTTTTTTTGATAAACTATTTGCTCATAGGTTGGTGATTAATTAAAACAGCAGTATTAACATCATCCATTGCAACTCAAGTCAATTTACCACACTATAAAAAATCATATTTACAACAAAGCATTCTAGGTATTAAAATATATGAAGTTTTTTGCGGGTTTTATGACTTTTTTAGTCGCACTCTTGCATCTTGGTATAATGGTGTTAGAAATATTTTTCTGGAATCATCCTGTTGGAAAAAAAATATTCTCTATGACAGCAGAGGTAGCACAATCTTCAGAAGTATTGGCTATGAACCATGGTTTATATAATAGTTTTTTTGGTTTTGGTTTACTTTGGGGCTTAATCAGCAGTAATCAAAGTTTAAAAGTGTTTTTACTCATATGTATCACTATTGCTGGAATTTTTGGAGGACTCACAACTGCGATCAGTGTTTTATATATACAAGCATTGCCTGGCTTCATTACACTTTTGTTAGTCATAAAATCTAAAAGACGCCACGCCGGTGAAGCACATCTGTTCTCTTAGAATGAGCGAAACAAGAACCTCTTTCAATGCATCGATTACTAGCGGAATCGCCATGAAAGGTATGTCAGTATAAGAAGAAAAACTATATTTCCCAATATGGCATGTATTAAAGTCTGGATGGCTTCACAGAGCCTAGTTTTTATTGATTAAAGAGCAATGAGTAAGTTATAGCTTTGTAATTATCAGGCTTGGCAATGTTACTCGGGCCTTGAACAGTTTGACTTTCCTTTGGAAGCAAACACCTTAAACCAGAAGAAACTATCAGATATACTGACTGAAGTTTGTATTACTTTATTGGCTTGCCTGCAAGCAGTTAGATTGTTAAATACCACTCTACTTTTCTCATAAACAAAATTTTTGTCCAATAAGTAAGATATCTAATAAGCCTTGAGCTGCGTATATAACTCGTTATATACGCAGCTCAAGGCAACAATATCATTTTGTAAGAGCATCATGTGACACACTAAAAAGCAGTACCATACTTGTGCTGATACCCATGGGATACAATCAGTTATCTTGTCCAAGCCCCATCAGCTTTACGGGAGCTTTATTTACACCCGGTTACAATCAAAAAGGCCACAGTGTGTGACCTTTTAATAATCATTATTATCTTAACTTCAACTAAATAAACTTAGTCTCTTAATAAAAATGGGGGTATAAAGTGCGCTATTCGATATCAAAGTCAGCTCTTAGTTTTGCTGCTCTAGTAATAGATATCTTTTGTTTCAATTCTCGCTGGTCAAGTTTGCGTTTAGCTAAAAATTTATTTTCTGCCAATAACAGCGCTTCAACGTAATTCAGATAAATTTCCTCATTTTGCATAGCATCGGTTATCGCTCGATCATATAAATTTAACGCCTCTTTATAGTCTTTTTCCGCCACATATATTTGCGCTAAGGTATCTAACGCAGCCGGATTATTTGGTTTAAGTGCAACGGCTTTTTCCCCGTAAGGCATAGCCTTATCAATATCACCTTTTTGCAAATACAAATATGCTAAGTTATTACTGGCAATGTAATTATCTGGATTTTGTTGCAAAGCCACCTCATAAGTCGTCATTGCAGCTGTTGCATCGCCTACCATCTGCCTTTCTGCCAGTAACATCTTGGCGCCCAAATCTGTAGATTGTTTCTCAACATGCTTTTTAAGCAACTCCATACTCTCGTCAGTCTGCTCTAATAAGTCGTAAGTAAATACCAGAAGTCTTAGGTTTCTATTATTTGGCGAAGCATTATAAGCAACCAAAGCGTTTTCCAATGCTAATTCCGGTTGTTTATTGTTTAACTGAAAGCGAGCCATAAAACTTTTGGCTAAAGGTAACCCAAGTAAATTTACTGGCAATGCATCATAGGCCTTTTGGGCATCTGAATAATTCCCTTGCATAAGTAAAAAGTGGACTTTCAACAATTGCATCTGCACATCGTCACGATTGTTAAGATATCCTTGAGTTAATAATGATGCCTCTGCAAACTTATTCTGACTGTCGAGTAATAATAATTTGCCTACTACAGCGTCTTTATTATTTGGTTCTATTGCAAGCCATGCATCATAGTGCGAAGTCGCGGGCCGCAGTTGGTTAGATTTAATGAAACTTTGTCCCAATATTTTCCAATAAGCAGTTGGTAAATCATTTTGATCTTTTACTTCAGTCAACAAATCAATAGCAACTTGGTAATCACTTTCAACCACCTGAATGCGCGCTAAAAGTAAGCGTATAGCAATGTTTGAGGGCTCAAGGTTAAAAGCGGATTGAATTTTTTCAATACCTGATGATTGTTTATTGACTTGTTTATTGACCAAGTAATAGGTCGCTAACGTGGGTATATTATTTGGAAAATCGAACAGTAGTTGTTCTAATAAAAGAAGAGCCTGTGACATTTCTTTTTGTGCCACTGCCACATTAACCAATGCTAATCTTGCTGAGGGTCTTTTGCTGTCTTTCGCTATTGCTTTTTCAAATTCTAATTTTGCTTCAGTAAATTTCTGTTGTCTTGCATACACATCGCCAGCTAACAAATAGGGGATTGGATCATTAGGACTATTTTTTTTCCAGCTACTTGCCAGTTCCAAAGCTTTACCATATTGCTTAGTAACCAAGTATGCTTTTCCAAGAGTAGTTTGTGCACTCACTAACTCAGGTGACTTACTCACCGCTTCCTCTAAATTGACGATGCCATCAAGGTTGTTAAGAGAAAGTTGTAATAACCCTAAGCGGGTTAAATCTTCAGCGGTACGGCTAATATCTGTAGATTTTTCAATTAATACTTTGGCTTCTTTTTCAAAACCATCACGTAATAGTTCATAACTTGCCTTGGAAAATAAAGCGGCATCTTCGTCTGTCAATTGGTCTAGTCTCTCTAACACGTCACCTGCTTCTGAACTGAGTCCTAATTGAAGTTGACTTGCAGCAAGCAACCTGATACCAAGGTGATTATCAGGCAACATTCCAGCTATATATGACAAATGACGATTTGCACTTGTGTAGTCTTGTATCTGATAGCTGGCATACCCTGCGACCAAGCGCAGAGATAGCGTATCTATACCCCCTGTAATAGCTATTTCTGCTCGTTCTAGAGCATTTTCATAATCACCTTTGTGCGCATAAGTAGCAGACTTTAATTGATTCAATATTGGGTTTAGGTCATTAATCAAAAGAAGCTCATCGATGTAAGGTTCAGCATCAGTTAATTCGCCTACATCTACTAACAACTTTGCCAATACAAAGGTTGTTTGTTTATCTTCAGGATAAAACTGGACATAGTCTTTAAATATTTCAGCGGCTTCGCCTGGTTTACCAAGGGATAATTTCAACTGAGCTAATAACTTCAGTACTTCAGCATTTTGCGGAGCTTGTTCACGCAACTCAGATACTGCTGTGGCAGCGGTTTCATAATCTTTATTTAACACCTGCATATAAGCTGCAGTCAGACCTTTGAAAACTGAGCTTGTATCAATTTCCTTCAATGCTTCAATCAATACACGGGCATCATCTATTTTATTTAATCGGGCTAATGCAACCACTTTGAAATAGCCTATTTCAGCTCTTTCGACAGCGGTTAATCCTTTTTGCTCATGCTCTAATTTACTGATGGCTGAGTAGGCGCCGGTATGCTGGTAAGCTTGGGTTAATAGTGGTAATACTTTTGAGGGTTCAAATCCATATTCCAACGCACGATTAAGCTCTTTCTCAGCACTTTCAAACTGTTTTTGTTGAATATAAAACAGTCCAAGTTCAAATCTAGCTTGGGCTGACTTTGGCGCAAGTTGCGCCGCAATTTTTAGTGCTACAATAGCAGCGTCAGGATTATTTTCTGCAACATATTGGTTAGCTTCTTGAATATATTCATCGCTAGTTTGTTTACTGCAACCAGATAAAATGCATAATGCAACAAAATTCAATGTATATTTTAAAAATGTTGAATTCAAAACTTCCATATTGATTATTCCTTGTATAAATAATTTAGACATATTTTACGTTATGCGATCAGCGTTCACGGTATATTTGCAGATTAACACCCACTCTGACAATAGATTTTAAAAAATCAAATACTCCCTCCCACTGAGCATCAAGATCTTCTTTTGCCGCGCTTATGAGTAATTAGTGTATTGACCGTCATTAGAAACATCAATACAAAATCACTCTAATTCAGCTAAGGCATCGGCGATATTATAATCAATCTGAAATTAAAATTGTCAAATGTGTACCAGTTAAGGTGTAACAACTCAGATCAAAAGGTACGTAACTGTCCTTTTATTCCAAAAAAATTTGAAATATTACAAAATGTAAGGCAACTACTATCAGCTGAGAAGACGTTTTGAATGCACCAGGTTGATAAGCATATAAACCACCATCACATAAACAAATTGAAATTAAATCTTTTTTTTCTCAATCGGAAATAGTTATCATTTTTGATAGCTTGCTGGATAAGGTGTGTAAATTTTAAATTTAATTTAATAAAAAGTTTTTTAAAATGAAT
>CAJQKX010000666.1 GCA_905479025.1 uncultured Paraglaciecola sp. | reverse complement strand
GTTGAGTATTAAAGCCCAGCATACTCTAAAGTTACGCATAAAATACTCTAAATATTACTACAATTAATTCTAATTATATTTCCAATAAATGCTTTTTTATACTCTATAATCAAAGCAGAATAACCCCATCAATTAACGAATGGGTAAAAAAATGAATAGAAATAAACAAACTATAACCAAGCACGCCGAAACCCGTATGCAGCAAAGAGGTATAAAGGAAGAGACAATTAACCTTATAAGGGACTTTGGAGAGGGTCATTATCGCAAAGGAGCCTGGAGGACTTGCTTTAATAATAGAAGCTACAAAGAGGCACTCAGTTCGCTACCAGGAAGGAAGCAAGAGCTTGATAAAGCCAGGAAATTTTATATCGTTGAAATTGATGGGGTATTAATAACTGCCGCTCCGATAACCTCGAAGCTCAAGCGGAATTGCAAACTTCACTAACATAATATTGAGCGAACGTATTGTTGAGCAGCAGCAGATAGAATATATCTCTTACTATGCTCATGGGGGAATCACCACCCAACACCACCATTTAAAAAAGAGATACATTATTTTATGTCTAGAGAAGAGAATAACGAAAAACATGCTGAGGCCAAAAAAGCTAGGCATGAACAAATCATGCAGTCTCGTGAGATCCTTGAAAGGATAAAGAGAATAGATACCGAAGACAGGGTGATATTCGCAAAAAATATTGGGAAAATGTTAAAAAGTTGCCAGAAAAAAGACAACTCATTAACCCCAAGAAAGCTAATAAAAGAAGCCTTTAAAGAAGAAGATAGACAAGAAACCTTCATCAAAAGAAGAAAGGAATTCATTCATCTACCTGGCGAAAAAGAAAACAATAAATACTTGTCAACTTGGCTGCCATATAAATCAATTCTTAATGTACTTGTTAAAAAAATAAAGCAAAATGAAGATGTAGATGAGGACAATTCTGAAAGAATTGCTTATCTTCGAATTTTTGAGGGCAGCTCTTTTGATGTAAAAAATTCTAGACGCGAGCATATAGACAATGAATTTTTAACAACGATTAAAGATGCCTTCGAAAAAATAATAAAAACAACAACAAGCTCAGTTGATATCGAGTGGATGGAAATTTTTTTGGAAGATTTTATGATGGGAAATGAGGAATTCGATGAATGTATATCTATATCCGATGTGGGGTACAGCGATTCTAATGCATTTAATTACGCACCAACAGTGACATTAGGAAAATATCTGTGGAGCGATTCTATATCTAACACAATTGATATTACGATAAATAAAAAAACTAAAGATATAACAATTGAAGATATAAAAAATGAATTAATAGAGGAAACCACATTCGAGGACTGGGATGATATATATTTATTTATACTCGAAGACACATTTGATAACATGCTTAAAAAAAACTCGAAAACCACTACTGGAGATTCAGTTAGAGTCGATAGAGAAATAAACTTAGATTTAAAGATCATGCGTGATATTAACTTGGATAAATGGGAAGTAATGTTCACAAGATCAAGATTAAACTATCATAATGATAGCGCTTCAATATGCAAAATGGATAGTGATTTATCTGAAATTGACGTTAGTGATGACGATTTTCAAATCTATGCAAAATTTATAGAGGAAAAAAACAATTCAACTAAATATCGTATTTTTTCTCTTAACAATTACGATCTGGATTACGACTTAAACAGATGGTATGACAATGAACCTTTATATCCAGCCTGTGAGCATGTTGATTTCTATGATTTTTTAAAAAATCCTCGAAAACTCATCACCGGTGAAAATTCGTTTTATCAATATGAAAGTAGAATCCATAAGGAAGGATTTGTAAAAGCACCATCAGGATCCATAGCATCTGATATTTTAAGTAATATACTTTATGCTGATGATAATGAAAAAATTCAGAATTTACTCATAGCGGACATAAAAGAAAAGTATACGCGTCTAAAAAAACATCATGATGACGGCATTAAAGAGTTTGATAAAAGATTTTCTATTTTTTTAAATAACAAATAAATATTCATGACAGAGGTATGCCAATGGGATCTTCAGTAAGAGCAAAATGCCAATGTGGTTTTAACAAGTCTTTCTCGCTCGGCGGAGGTATGGACAACCATCTCACATTTTGTGCTTTCCCTTGCTATTGCTATGACTGTAAGTCACTTTATACAGACAACCTCTATAACGATGAGCTCAAGTGCAGTAGCTGTCATAGCAATAAATGTAGCCCTTTTGATGACCAAAAATTTCATGGATTTACTGCAAAAATAATGAAGCCAATCATTACTTACAAACAGCCGTCTTTACTCGGGAAAATACTTGGCCGTAAACCCCAAGAGATAATTCATTTTATTAGTGAAGACAGCCATATTTTTTCACGGAACACAAAAAGCCAACTTGGAAGGGATATTTACCTGACGAGTGACAATTATTTTTGCCCTAAGTGTGAAGATATCTCTCTGAAATTTTTTCACACAGGCTGTTTCGATTGATAAAAAGATAAATATCTCTAACGACATATGAAATAATATTTTTCAAAATTACCAATTCTTTCGTCCAAATCAGTAAATTATAGATGTTTAGGAGTCCCATCTGACAAGATGGGGGGTACCCAAGGGGTATGCTTGCGCTAGGGTGAAATTGGGAAAACGTGTTTGGCTGTGGAAAAACAGAAAAGTGCAGCACCCTACTCAGCTT
>CAJQKX010000665.1 GCA_905479025.1 uncultured Paraglaciecola sp. | reverse complement strand
ATTTTTCGACCTGCAAAAAGTATAAAAAAAACGCTACTAAAATATAAGCGAATTAAAAAATTTAAAAACTTCTCTGATAATCATTTGCAGATTACGAAAAAAATGTTTTTTTCAAAAAAAGATATTGAAAAAAATTTAGATTACTGTGATGTTATTATTTGCGGTAGCGACCAGATATGGAATAAAAATTTGACAGGTGGATCGGTGGATGCAGTTTTCCTGCAAAAATATAAGCACAGTGCAAAAAAAATAGCATACGCAGCTAGTGCGGGAGCAAATATATTAAGTGGCGATCCTGAAGCTTGTAAGGCACTTTCAGAATTCCATGCTCTAGGTATTCGAGAGTCGCACCTAGCTTATGATGTATCTAAAATGGAAGATGTTATTGAACCATTCCTCGTGGTCGACCCAACACTTTTGCTTGGTAAGATGTCTTATCACGATATTTGTCATTCGAAGTTAGTTCCGCGTGAAAAGTTTATCGTTTCATATGAGGTTGGAACAGATGAAACGCGGCGGCATTACGACTTATTTGTTTCAAAAATAAAAAATTCTCTAGGGCTCCCTGTTTTTCATATTGGCGATAAGCCAATAAGCTCGGCAGATAGAAATCTATTAAATATATCGCCCTCTGACTGGGTTTCTTTTTTTGACTCTTGTGAGGTGGTAGTTACTAATTCATTTCACGGGACGGCGTTCGGTGTAAATTTTCGAAAGCCATTATTCGTTGTTTCACATTGTGACGAGTCAAAAAATGTAAGGCTTGAAAGTTTTTTAAAAAAAGTAGGAATGGATCAGTGCTTACTCTCTCTCGCCGATCGTTTTGATGAGGGTGTTGTGGCTGAGCTACTACAAAATCGTGAGTACACTGACTTTAACGATTACGTAGATGGATCTAAGCGGTTTTTGTTAGAGTCGCTGACGTGAGTTTTTTCTCGCGATGAGAATTTCGATCGCCTCAACACTTTATGTCGTCGTTTTTTTGACTTGCTTTGATAGTCTTTTGAAAGCTAGTGTTGCGGGATTTTATGTTCAGGCTGGGATCATTATTGCTATGGCGGCGTTGCTTGCTATGTTGGCTGATAAAAATTATCACTTTAATGAGAAAATAGTAAAAAAAGACAATACGATAATTATTTTTTACATATTAATTGCCATTGGGCTGCCGAATGCAGTCCACCTTGCTGTTTATTTCAAAATGCTTTTTTACTTTTTGGTTTTTACACTGGTATACATATATGTTTCCGAGTCTTCAGGATCCGTCAACATTCAGAGGCTTTCATCCATTTGTGTATTGACCTTGTGCGTTACTGGTATTTTTCAGTATGGTTTGGCGGATATTTTTTCAATGCAGCTAGAGTTGAGGGGGGTTCAGTCCGAACATTATTATTACCTTGCGAATAGAATGCGGGGTTTTTTTCTAGAGCCCAATTGGTATGGACTTATTTTATTTTCATGGCTGTTTGTGTATGTTAGGAGTCTTGAGAGGCTTGCTCTATATCCAATTTTTTTAATTGCTCTATCAGTCAGTTGCCTTTTTTTAAGTGAGAATAGGCTGATCTATTTTTTCCTGGCGCTTTTTATTTTTGTCTATTTCTTTGGTGGTTTGGCTGGGAGGCTTAGGAGATTTATTCCAGTTGTCATTTTGCTTTCAAGCGGCGGTTTATTTCTTTATTTAGCCATGGCCGGCGGTTTGGACGGCGATCGATCGGCGGCAGCACGATTTTATACCGGTTATAACGTTGTATCTACTATGCTTTCTTATCCATTAGATGCGCAGTTGCTGGGTAAAGGCTTTTCAAACTGGGGTTGGTTCTCTAATGAGCTTGAGTTGAGTTGGAGCAATTATCTTTTCGATCAGTCATTGACTCGCCGTGATAACTCTGAAATATATGTTGTTTTTTTTGAAATGGGTTATCTGGGACTATTGCTTTTTATTTATGATGGGTGGTTTCTTGGCAGTAAACGGGAGGCTGATACGCTAGATGTTGTATTTCTAATGTGTATGTATATAGCCGGGATGTTCTATCCAATATATCAATTTTTGATGTATATGTTGCCAATGATGATTGTGAGAAATCGTGTGGTGCAATCAAATTGAAGGTGTTTCAGTTCATTAATCATGCGAATAAGACCGCTGGTGGGGCGCAGACTATAGCCCATCAAATACATAGCGTTTTTGCGGGCTCGGAAATATTCGGCTTCGATTTCGTCTATAGCCAGGGTAAGAAAACACTATCAAACGTCCCCCTTTGTTTTTTGAATTATGTGTATTGCGCTATATTTCAGCGTCAAAGTATTATCATCATCCATCATAGGATTTTTCTAATCCTGAATTTATTTTTACGCCATAAAAATAGTTATTTTATTTGCCACAATATCTTCCCAAGCAAAAATTTTATTTTTAAAGTAAACACTTGTATGAAATATGTAGCAGTTTCGGATGAGGTTTTTTCGTACCTATCAGCTCACTGTCCTGAGTCAGCTATATGTACCATTTATAACGGTTTGGATGTAGATGAGGCAAGTTACAGGGAGGGTGGCGCTGATCAATTTACTATTTGCTATGTAGGGCGTTTGTCTCAGCAAAAGGGGGTAAGAGATTTGGTTGAGGCATTCAAGATTTTCTCCGAAGGGAAATCCGATGTCTTTTTGAGAATAATTGGTGATGGTGAATGTTTAGATGAATTGCTTGAGTGCGCAGCAGGCTCCTTCAACATAGAATTTTGCGGAAAAAAAGACAAGCCTTTTCGTGAATGTGTTGATGCTAGTGTAGTGGTCGTTCCTTCAAGATATGAAGGGTTTGGCCTAGTTTACTATGAGGCGTTAGAGTATGGCCATTATGTTTTGGCATCGAGCTTAAGTGTTTTTGAAACTCTTTCCGGTGAAGAGCACGTTAAATTTTTTGAGCCCGGTGATCTGCAGGGAATGTGCTGCGCGTTAGAATATGTTTATGGTTCAGTTTTGATTGATGCGACCATTAAAAAGAGAAGGCATCGATTTAGCTCTATGGAAATCATGAATGATCAATATCGCACACTTTTCGAGGAGGAGTATGACTAGACAAAAAATAATGGGGCTTCACTATGATAGCTGGACCAGAGAAGAGACCTTAAAAGCGATTTGTGACTCGATCAAGTGTGGCGCTAAGCATGTCTACCGTAGTGATATTAATGCGGCTTCCTTTTTGATGTCAGAAAAAAATCCGCAAATTAAGAAATATGTAAATGACGCGCCCATTATAAATCTAGATGGTATGGGTGTGGTTTTCGGTTGCAAAATACTTGGAAACAGCGCGGTTGAGCGTATTGCAGGGGCTGATTTGTTTGTAGATTTACTTAAAGTTTCAGCGGCGAATGGCTTTTCAGTTTTTTTTCTCGGAGCAACTCAGGCGGTTGTCAGTGCTACTGTTGAGCAAGCAGTAGCATCTTGCCCGAAGCTCGATGTGGCTGGGTTTCATAACGGCTATTTTAGTGGATCTGAGGAAGAGATTGTTAAGCTAATCAATCAGTGCCAGCCCGATATACTTTTTATAGGTATCAAATCGCCAGAAAAAGAGGCCTTTATTTGCCGGTGGCGCCTTTGCCTGGACGTTAAATTCATAATGGGGGTTGGAGGAACGTTCGATGTTTTCTCTGGAAACATAAGGCGAGCTCCATTATGGATGCAGGCCCTTGGTATGGAGTGGTTTTTTCGCTTTATGCAGGAGCCGCAGCGGATGTGGCGACGTTATTTGACGACTAATTCGTATTTCATCGCAATGTTAGGGATTGCAAAACTTCGGCAGATGATAGATCGGCTATTGAAATAATTATACCAGGTGGTTATTGAATTATGATAGTTAAAAGCAAATTTGAGATTGTCGGAAGGATATGATTTTAGTGAAAGCAATTGCGATGCTCAAAAAAAACCTCAGTGTAAAGACAAAAGAAATTCTAAAATCAATTGTGGAAAATATATTGGTTCTATTTGATTATTTTTATGATGTTGGAAGGTATTACAGATATTCAGGCATGACATTTAGTGTCAACAGTAGAGAAAAGCTGAAAGCTGTTATTACAATAAACTACCATGTTATTGAAAAAGGCTTGTCATTTCATCACCCAAGATTGGGTTTCGGCCAGCCGGTTTTAAAGAGGTTGGTATATTTTATTAATGAATATGTAGCTTTGTATGGCTTTGATAAAACCATTTTCTACGCTATCGGGACCGTAAAAAGTTATATTGATTTTCATGATCCTTTGCCTTTTGAATGCAAATATTTGGCAGAGTTTTACCTGAAGTATGAAGATGCCTTAAGCAATACGGAAGCGAATTTAGGAGGTGTAGTTGCGATAGAAAAAAAATATATTTTATCCTCGCTCAAGGGTAGTTTTCGTGATTTGGCCTTGTCTCGTCATAGTGTTCGTCATTTTGATGGCTGTATGATTCCCGATCAAGAAATTAAAGAGGCCATTGAGACTGCGAGGAACGCACCATCGGTTTGTAATAGGCCTACCACAAGGATCTATGTTTATAGCTCCTCTGAAATGAAAGAGAAAATCCTTTCGCTGCAAAATGGTAACAGGGGCTTTGGTGATCAAGCCAGTCACGTAATCGTCGTTGCATCCGAGCTTCGTTGCTTTAATGGAGCAAAAGAGCGAAATCAATCTTTTGTAGATGGTGGGTTGATGGCTATGAGTCTTGTGTACGCACTTCACGGTCAAGGACTGGGTACGTGCTTTCTTAACTGGTCAGTAGGTGCTAGGCAGGATATTAGGCTGAGACAAGTTATTTCTATACCGGCGTCGAATAATATAATTACACTCATCGCAGTTGGTGGTCTTCCAAGGAAGTTTAACGTAGCTCAATCGAATAAAGTAGCGTTCGATGATGTTGTTTCTTTTGAATGAAGACGACGGCTGAAATATTGTGAATGTAAAAAGCTTTAAAGCCTTGTTGCCGAAAGAAATGTTTTTTCAGTCGCTAGTTTCTCTAGTGATTCGTATTATTGCCGCCCTGTCAGGTTTTTTATTCAGTGCGTTAGTGGCGAGGAATCTTGGTGCAGAACAGTCAGGATATTTCTTTTTGGCGTTTTCAATTATTAATATACTTTCTGTTGTTTGCTGCTTGGGTTTAGATCAAAGTGTTTTGTATTTTACTGGTAGGGCGTTTGCTACTAGAAACTGGTCGCTAGTAAGATCGATCTTAGTCAGAAGTGTTGTTGTAGCGTTTATTGTTGGCAGTATTCTTTCGCTGTCGGTGTTTCTTGCAGCCGACCTGGCTGGTGATGTTTTTAAAAAGCCAGAGTTGACACCTGTTTTGAGGGCTATGTCCTTTGCTATTGTTGGTCTTGCATTAGTCATGTTGCTGGGCATGAGCCTCCAGGGATTGAGGCGTGTGACGAGTTCGATATTTTTGGTGAATGTGTGTGGGAATGTCTGTCTGATCATTTTTCTTTACAAATGGCCTGCGATGGATTTGCAGGATCTTGCCCTGATATATACCTTCGTAAGCGTCATCGTTGTTTTCTTGGGGTTTGGGTATTGGTGGTTGGTGCGACCTCGACTCCGAAGTTTGGATGCGAAGCAGGTCGATTGGAATGAAATATCAAGATACTCACGATCGCTTTTTGTGGTAGTTTTAATAGCG
>CAJQKX010000664.1 GCA_905479025.1 uncultured Paraglaciecola sp. | reverse complement strand
GCCATTACCATACAGCCGGTGTACCCGGAAGGCACGAAATTGACGACACCCAAGAGTTGTATTATCCCGCTATTGCTAAAGCGATACGTGATACCGGTTTCACCGGTTTCTTGGCACAGGAATTTATTCCCACAGCAGAAAGTCAGACAGGTCAAATTGAATCGCTACGAAACGCCATTCAAATTTGTGATGTCTGAATAAGACATTACTTTAATCGGTCAACAAAGAACAGGGGCTAACAGTGGCGAATAATTATTATGACGCAATAGTTGTTGGATCAGGTATCAGTGGTGGTTGGGCTGCCAAAGAACTGACCGAGAAAGGACTTAAAGTCTTAATGCTTGAACGTGGCAAAAATATAGAACACGTCAAAGATTATAAAAATATGCACAAGGAAACGTGGAATTATCCACATCGTGGTCGGCCTACCCAAGAGATGAAAAAAGACTTTCCTGTGCTGAGCAGAGACTATCCATTAAATGAGGCTACTTTTGGCATGTGGGCCAATGAAAATGAATCGCCTTATGTTGAAGAAAAACGTTTTGACTGGTATCGCGGTTATCATGTTGGTGGACGCTCATTATTGTGGGGTCGTCAGAGTTATCGCTTAAACACCGAAGACTTTATGGCTAATGCCAAAGAGGGGATTGCCGTTGACTGGCCAATTCGTTACGAAGACGTTGCTCCATGGTACGATTATGTTGAACGTTTTGCTGGGATCAGTGGCAACCGTGACGGTCTGGATGTTCTGCCTGACGGTGAATTTCAACCTGCCATGTTGCTAAATTGTGTTGAAAAAGATGTATCAGCACGGATTGAAAAAGCCTTTAAAGGCTCACGCCACTTAATTTCTGGTCGCACCGCAAATATGACTGAGCCTAAACCAGAACAAGGACGCACCAATTGCCAGTACCGCAATAAATGCTGGTTAGGCTGTCCCTTTGGCGGATTTTTCAGTACCCAATCATCCACTTTGCCCGCCGCATTAAAAACCGGTAACTTGACAGTGCGTCCCTTTTCGATAGTAAAAGAAATTCTGTATGATAAAGATACAAAACGCGCCACAGGTGTGGTGGTAATTGATGCCCAAACCAATCAAAATTATGAGTTCACTAGTAAGATTATTTTTGTCAACGCTTCGTCTTTTAATTCAGCGTGGTTACTGATGAATTCGGCTACAGATGTTTGGGAAGGGGGGTTGGGAAGTAGCAGTGGTGAATTGGGACACAATGTCATGGATCATCACTTTCGGGTAGGGGCTTCTGCGACAGTGGAGGGGTTTGATGACAAATATTATTATGGACGTCGACCCAGTGGCTTTTATGTGCCGCGCTTTCGCAACTGGGGTGATGATAAACGTGATTATTTACGTGGCTTTGGTTATCAAGGCTCTGCAAGTCGTCAGGGTTGGCGACGAGATGTAGCAGAAATGGGAATCGGCGCTGACTTAAAAAATGCGATGAGCGAACCTGGTCCTTGGCAAATCGGTATGACTGCTTTTGGTGAAATGTTACCTGAACATAGCAATCGCATTTATTTAAAACCTAAAGAGACTGATAAATGGGGACTGCCCGTACTGGCCATGGACGTTACTATTCGAGATAACGAACTGCGTATGCGAAAAGATATGCAGCAGGATGCTATGGATATGTTTGAAGCTGCTGGCCTGAGTAATGTACAAGGGTTTGAAAACGAGTACTACCCTGGAATGGGTATTCACGAAATGGGTACGGCGCGCATGGGCCGAGACCCCAAAACCTCGGTACTTAATCGATACAATCAGGTTTGGGATGCGCTTAACGTATTTGTAACCGATGGCGCTTGTATGACGTCTGCTTCTTGTGTTAATCCCTCTTTAACCTATATGGCTCTAACCGCCAGAGCAGCAAATTTTGCGGTAGATGAGCTAAAAAAAGGTAATCTTTAATTATGAAAAGACGAGATCTGCTATCAATGATTGCCGCCGCAACAGGTACTGCATTTGTAGGCTCCAATGTGTTGGCTTACACGGTCATGCCGATACAAGATAGTAAAGACAGCGGTTATTCCAATGACGAAGTGGCGTTTTTTAATGAAGTGGGTGAGATCATTATTCCCCGCACTGATTCGCCTGGAGCAAAAGATGCCAATGTGGGCAGTATAATGTCCATATTGCTGGCTGACTGTTATTCACCAGTCCAGCAAAAAGCAGTCAAAAGTGGCATTGAGTCTTTAAAGTCAAAGGCTAAGACGCGTTATGCTAAAGATTTCTTATTGTTGACCCATGAACAACGCACAGCTTTGCTCTCATCGATAGATGAAGAGGCCGATATGCAAAATAAAAAAACAGTATTTGCCAATAGCTCGTCTAACGAAAAAGAATTAGTGCTGCCTCACTACTTTACGATAATTAAACAATTAGTTTTATTTAGCTTTTTCTCCTCGGAAGTAGGCGCAACTAAGGTACTCAGGTATGAGGCGATACCTGGCTCTTACGACGGCGACCTGCCTTATAAGAAAGGAGACAAGGCTTGGGCTACATAAATCTTTAGTTTTAATAGAGTGAAAAAAAGCTAGAAAAATAATTTAAATTTCGCATTATAGAGGAACTAAATTGATAAAGTTGATGAAAAATACAAGCCTCGGAATTCTATTTATATGCATGACGACCATCATCAGCGGCTACAGTATTGCGCAAGAAGAACAGACGCTGCGGGAAAAGATGGCTCAAAAAAGTGAGATTTGGGAGCCTGTTCCAATGGTAGTATCCGCTCCTGATGGACAACCCCCTTCAGATGCGATAATACTATTTAATGGTAAGGATCTAAGCGGTTGGCTGGCTTTAAAAGGTGGTGAAGCCCCCTGGTTTGTGCAAAACGGTAGTTTTATGGTGAAACCTGGTAGTGGTGATATTAAGACCAAACAAAGTTTCTGCGATATACAATTACACATGGAATGGAAAACGCCTACTGATGTAGAGGGGCTTCAAGGTCAGCAACGTAATAATAGCGGGATTTTTCTGCAACAGCGTTATGAAATCCAAGTGTTAGATTCATACAATAACCCGACCTATGCCAATGGTCAGGCAGCTAGTGTCTATAAACAGAGTATACCGTTGGCAAATGTTATGCGTCCTGCTGGTCAATGGCAGTATTACGATATTATTTATACGGGCCCGCGTTTTAACGGTAAAGCTTTGAGTGAACCTGCTTATGTTACTGTTTTGCATAATGGGGTACTGGTGCAAAATCACGTTGAAATTCAAGGCAAAACTGAATGGATAGGAGCTCCTAGCTATAAAGCTCACGAGTGCGCTCCACTGCAACTTCAAGATCACGGCAACCAAGTGAGCTTTCGTAATGTATGGGTAAGAGAGCTTAAGACTAATAATGAGTGAGTTATTGAGTCTATTCGCTTAAGACTGACTTTCCAATTGGGATAATTGTGAGGTAATCAACCCAATTGGAATTATTATGATGTCTCTTGTATCTAAAGTTTGTTGTAGTTACTTTTATTGGGGAGCTTGATTACTCTCATGTGCAACTTCGTGTTTTAAGGTCATAGCAATCAATATGATGGCACAAATACAACCCCCTACTAAGAGTATAAAACCACCGTCCCAGCCAAAGTGGTCAACGGTGTAACCTAGAACAATGTTGGCCACTACTGCTCCCCCTAAATACCCAAATAAGCCGGTTTTTAAGTGAGAGGACTGAAATTCAAGAAAATTTCGCCCCCGTGATACGGCGCCCCCCCCCCCACACAGGGGGGTCCACGGGGCCCTAAGTTACGCCACTGCCAAC
>CAJQKX010000663.1 GCA_905479025.1 uncultured Paraglaciecola sp. | reverse complement strand
GTAGAGTGGCGTTGGCAAGGTTTTGGTTTAAACAAAATGCAAAACTATGGATTTTGGACGAACCTTTTACCGCCCTTGATACCCAAGGTGTTGAGTCGATAAGTAAACAAATTACTACATTTCTCAGTGGCGGTGGAGCGGTGGTGATGACTTCTCATCAAGCTTTATGTATAGATTACCCAACTGACGAATTAACCTTGGAGTACCGGATTCAGTGACAGCATTGATGGCTATTTTGAAACGCGACTTAGCCTTAGCCTATAGACAGCGAGCAGAGCTTATACAGCCAATGTTATTTTTTGTTTTGGTCATAAGTCTCTTTCCACTGGCTGTAGGACCTGAACCAAAAACATTACAACTCATTGGTCCTGGGGTGATTTGGGTTGCTGCTATATTGTCTTCTCTGCTGGGTTTAGAACGTTTGTTTCGTGATGATTTTCAAGATGGATCATTAGAACAGTTAATATTGTCGAGCACTTCATTGCCTGCTGCAGCCTTGGTCAAAGTTCTGGCTCATTGGTTAACCAGTATTTTGCCATTGATCTTATTATCACCTCTGTTGGCGTTATTTTTACATTTGAGCGAACCCATGTATTGGGCATTATTAAAAACCCTGCTATTGGGCACGCCTTTATTGAGCTTAATTGGTGCCATAGCCGTAGGATTAACTGTTGGATTAAATCGCGGTGGTGTGTTGCTAGCCTTATTGCTTCTACCTGTATTTATTCCTCTATTAATCTTCGCTACCTCTGCGGTGGGATCGGCCTCAATGCAATTACAATATAATGCACAATTGGCAATTATTGGCGCTATGTTCCTTTTTTCCTTAGCTTTGGCGCCTTTTGCCATCGCCTATGCACTTAGAGTGAGTCAAACCTGATGTGGAAGTGGTTACATCCTTACGCCAAAACTGAACGAACATATCACTTATGCCAAAGGTTATTACCTTGGTTTAGCCTGTTCGGTTTGGCAGTCATTATATTAGCAACTGTTTGGGGATTAGCCTTTGCTCCAACAGATTACCAACAAAGCGAAGCTTACCGCATTATTTACGTGCATGTACCCAGTGCAGTGCTCTCAAAAAGCCTATACAGCGCTATGGCTATTGCTGCTTTTATTGGTTTGGTTTGGCAAGTCAAAACGTCTTTTATGGCAATGATAGCTTTGGCTCCAATAGGTGCGACTGTGACTTTTATTTCACTTATTACTGGTGCCGCTTGGGGTAAACCTATGTGGGGAACATGGTGGGAATGGGATGCTCGATTAACCTCGCAATTGATATTATTGTTTTTGTTTCTTGGGGTGATTTCTTTATACAAAGCTTTTGAGGATAAACAGCAGGCGGGCAAAGCTGCTGGGGTGATGGCGATAGTGGGAGTGATAAATTTACCGATTATTCATTACTCAGTTCAGTGGTGGAATACCCTGCATCAAGGCGCCACCATAATGAAACTTGGGAAACCTTCTATGCCGCCAGAAATGTTGTGGCCACTTTTATTGTCCATTTTAGGATGGGCACTTGTCAGCGGCGCTATTTTTTTATTGCGCATGCAAAACGAAATTCTACAAAGAGACATTCGTCGCCCTTGGGTGGTGGCTTTGGGAAACAAAAGCTTAGCGTTAAACAAGGGCAAATAATGGTTTTTGACGACATCAATAGTTTTTTTGATATGGGTGGTTATGGTCTATACGTATGGCTGTCTTTTGGCTCCTCAGCCCTATGTTTATTGGTTTTGTGGTTAGACTCACATTTTTCAAAGCGACGATTAATAACACACGTATTGCATGAACAAACAAGGCAAGGGCGAATTAAAGCTGCAGCTGAGCAAAGTGCTACAGCTGAGCAAAGTGCTACAGCGGAACAAAGTGCTACAGCGGAACAACGTGCCACAGCGCAACAAAAAACTCACGGAGAAACAATATGAACCCAAGACGTCAAAAACGTTTGATGGTTGTGTCTGCAATCGTGCTAGTAGTGGGCAGTGCTATTGGTTTGGTGTTGTATGCGTTAAGTCAAAATATTGATTTGTTTTATACGCCATCTGAAATTATTGATGGAAAACAAGGCCAGATCCCTCAAGTGGGTCAACGATTACGCATTGGTGGCATGGTGGTGCCTGGCAGCGTTAAGCGCGATCAAGAAACGTTAACTGTGACCTTTGATTTAATGGATGTCGGTCCCACGGTGACGGTGAGTTATCACGGGATTTTACCTGACTTGTTTCGTGAAGGGCAGGGCATCGTTGCAACAGGTGTGTTAACTAAAATTAATCATATTGAAGCTCATGAAGTGCTAGCTAAACATGATGAAGAATATATGCCCCCAGAGTTGGCAGAAAAAATGAAAGGCATTAAACACATTAAGCCCTCACAGGCTAGCTACGGTAACACTGAGGCAGGAATATAAATATGTTAGCTGAATTAGGTAATTTCGCTTTAGTGCTGGCTCTTGTGATGGGCATATTGTTATCCATTTATCCTATGTGGGGTGCTTATAAAAATCATACCCAAATGATGGCAATGGCGAAACCTTTGGCGATTGGTATGTTTGTATTTACTGCTTTTGCTTATGGTTGCCTGACCCATGGTTTTATGACGGACGATTTTAGTTTGGCCTACGTGGCGAATACATCGAACAGTACCTTGCCTGTCTATTACAAGATAACAGCGGTGTGGGGTGGACACGAAGGTTCATTTTTACTATGGGTGCTAATATTTTCTATTTGGACAGTGGCTGTAGCGCTGTTTAGTAAGGCTATCCCAATGCAAATGGTTGCCAGAGTGTTATCCA
>CAJQKX010000662.1 GCA_905479025.1 uncultured Paraglaciecola sp. | reverse complement strand
GCAGCTGCTCGATAAGGTCGCGGCAAAATCACCAAAACTCGTCGAAGATCTAGTACCTGCTAAGCTTCCACTTGCTACGGTGACTAAAGTTCTTCAAAACATACTCGACGATGGCGTGTCAGTCCGAGACATGCGAACAATCATAGAAGTTTTATCAACCGAAAGTGCTCAAACCCAAAACAGCGATGAGTTAACCGCCGCTATTCGACCGCGACTAGGGCGTATGATTATGCAAGGTCTTATCGATGTGAATGATAGCTTGCCTGTGATGACTTTGAATCCTTCCCTGGAACAGATTCTGCACAACATAATCCAACAAAGTAGCAATCCTCACAATCTGGTCATTGAACCGAAGCTAGCTGAGGGCCTCTTTCAGGCGCTCACTACAAATTCTCAAGACGTCGAAAATCAGGGTCATCCCGCTGTTTTAGTAGTTTCTCCAGCGATCCGCCCTTGGTTGGCCAAAATAATCAAACACCGTATCAGTGACCTGACCGTGCTTTCTTACGGTGAAATTCCCGAAGATCAGGCTGTCAACGTGGTCGCCACTATTGATGTAGAACAAAAAAGTTAAATTGAGGCTATAAATAATGGAATTACAAAGAATATTAGCGAGAGATACTCGAGAAGGGATAGCAAAAATCCATGCCCTTTATGGGGATGATGCATTGGTTATATCCAACAAAAAGGCCAGAAAACAGACCGAATTTATTGTAGCTATCGACATTGCTGCGGATGCTCACACGATGACAGCCTCTCTTTCTTCTACTAAATCACGCGTCTCGACCCCCGCCAATTCCAATGAGCCTACCTTTGATCAGATAATAGAAACCGAGATCTTTAAATCAAGGCCACCCCTAGAACTACAATCGAAGATCTGTGCGCCTGATAAAATCATAATGCCTGCCCTTAACCGCACGAATGATGATAGCCTGCCAATAAAGGATCGAGAATATTTAAAAGTAAGACAATTAGTTGATCTTGTTAAAAATGAACTTGGCGCGATGGGTCACGAGCTTAGAGTAGCGCAGGAACTTGAGGCGACTAGTGGTCTCAGCAGCGGGTCTACCGAATTAAGCAGCCTTGTGGCCTACCTAGATGATGCCGGGATCCCAGCGCCATTGCGTATTTTGATCAGCAATATAATCGCTAAAGAATGCGATGTCGATAAAGCTATTAAACTCATTTCCAAGTCCCTTGGTACTGCAATCAAGCACAACCCTGTGCTTGATAATATGGAGGGAATCCACGTAATTGCCGGACGCTCTAGCTCAGAAAATACTTTGATGGCGATGCGAATAGCGAGACAAAAAGCACTCAATTATGGTGGCAAAAATATCATCATTATTAGCTATAGTCCCAAGCAGGCTAGTAGCTGGGCACAAACTCAGATGTTAGGTTTGCAATCGGGAGTGGAGACCTATCATGCTAGCACTCCTCGTGCGCTCGCACATGTCGTTGCCGGCCTCGAGGACCCCAAACTGATTCTCATTGAAACAGCAGGCATCAATCTTGAGCATCAATTAAAAGACGTCTGTACAAGTTTACCCGATGCTAAAAAGCATCTCTTGCTTTCAGCTGATGCGTCTGAGCTCTCAGTCAATAAATATCTAAAACGGACCCGTATTGAATGCGACTCTGTAATGTTAAGTCAGCTTGAAAGTGACATTCACCCCTGGCCGGTAATTAATACTCTCCTGGCTACAGGAAACGCTATTTCATTGGCGGCATGTGACTCGTCCCCTAATGATGAAGCCTTTGCTCTTGACGGAGTTCAGTTAACAAAGCACTGCCTTTCAAACCTACCATTGAGCCCGGATTAAATTAGTTTCGCAAAGCTATCAAAATTACTGATTCGATATATTTATATAACTAACACATCACAAAAGACATAAGAAACCAGCTATGGGAAAAGTAAATTCAACTCAAGTAATAGGGATTGCCAGCGGTAAAGGCGGCGTGGGGAAAACAACCGTGTCGGCTAACTTGGCGGTTTCACTCGCGGCATTGGGTAAAAAAGTAATGGTCTTCGATGCCGACCTCGGACTGGCCAATGCTCAACTGGCTCTTGGTTGTCAAGCTAAATATAACTTTAGCCATGTTTTAAGTGGGGAAAAGACTCTCCAAGAAATTATTGTAAATGGCCCTATGGGCGTTCAGTTGGTCCCTGGCTCTAGTGGTCTTCAACATATGGCTTCACTCTCTATTGCAGAGACCGCCGGGATCATCCAGTCGTTCGCTGAGATAGAGGGTACTCTCGATTATTTAATTATAGATCTTGCCGCGGGACTCTCTGATACTGTGATGACGTTTATAGGTGCATGCCAACATCGCTTTATCGTCGTCAAAGATGATCCATCCTCTATCGCCGATGCTTATGCTTCAATTAAAGTCATGATTCAAGACTATCACTTAGACAATATTTCAATTATTACTAATTGCATGCCTTTTCCAGAAGCAGGAAATCGGCTCTATCAGGGCATTAATTCTGTAATTCAGCGGTTTTTAGGAGGCCAAGTGGGCCATTTAGGGACTATCCGTGAAGATGAAATGGTTCTTAGGGCAATTAGGGCATCAAAACCTCTGCTTAAATTTTCTCCGTCAAGTGCCGCCGCCAGAGACTTTGAGAAACTCGCAAAAGC
>CAJQKX010000661.1 GCA_905479025.1 uncultured Paraglaciecola sp. | reverse complement strand
CTCAAAAAAATTCTCCATTAGGAATGCCAATACTCAAAAGTTCGATGATAACTATTTACATTCCCAAGTGTTTAAGGGAACGATAAAAAAGCAATGGGATATACGTGATTTTCCGTTTGATACTCAAACACTTATCATATCTTTAGAAGATACAATAGAAACAACCGATAGTTTAGTGTTTAGCATAGATGAAACAAGCAGTATTGCGAATGATGTTATTCCTGAAGGTTGGAGATTGCAGAGTTTCAATGTTGTTGCAGCGGAATCAGATTACCCGACGACCTTTGGTGATCCTAGAACGTCAGCAGATACAAACTATAAATTTAGTAAAGTAGAGGCAAGGTTAACCCTAAAACGCAATGGTGTTAGGGTTTTTATTACTGCATTTTTAGGTCTGTTTGTTGCCACCGTTTTGATGTTAATTGTATACGTAATCAATTCTACAAAAACAGGTCTATCCGTCATCCCCTTACAACCCAGAATAACTCTATGTGTAGGCGCTATTTTTGCGGCAGTTGGCTCTATTTATAGTTTGAATGCCAAAATCCCCTACACTACTGATTTTACTCTTTCTGATTCATTACAAATTACCACTTTCATCGGTATAGCATTAGCGATCATTAGCTCTGTTTGGTCTGAAACTCTAATGAAGAAGGGACGTGAAAAAATACAACGAAAACTAATGATTTCTATTTGGTGCTTATTTCTTATTGTGCACATAGGCCTAAACTTTTACCTAATCAACCTGGCTTGAAAACGAGGACATTACAATGAGTACACCTAAACGTGCGTGGAAAGCTTATAGAATTTATCCATTACAAGAAGCCATTGTAATCGGATTTTGTGTATTTATTGCCATTTTTGGAACCACTTTTTTTATTTATCATTACGCGCTAAGTGCGCAAAAGGGTGAAATAAAAGAAGGACTGCTAAGAACGGCTAAAGTAGTATCAAATTTTATTGAGCAAGATATTCATGAAGATTTAACTAAAGGGCAAGAGTCTACTCAGGAATATAAAGACGCCATTATTCCACTTGAAAAAACCTTAAAAGCCGATGATTCAATTGAGTATCTGTACACCGCTATTTTAAAAGAAGATAAAGTGTATTTTATTTTAGATGGCACTCCGTTTGGTGATGCTGATGGGGATGGTGTAGAAGATAAAGCACTGATAATGGATGAGTACGAAGAAGCGAGTAGCGATATTTTGCGCTCGTTAAAAAATCAAGAAGTCGTAATATCTGACACAGCATATACCGATAGGTGGGGTTCACATTTATCTGCTTACATTCCTCTTTATGATACTAAGGGTGAGTTTATGGCCGTATTGGGCATCGATATTGAGGCAAGCAAATATTTTGCTCGCCTAGAGCCTATAAAGCGGGCGACGACGCGAACCATGGTAATCGGGTTTTTCATCTCATTCTTGGTTGCCTCTATTGTTTGGTTTACCCGCAATTTTGGTTTAAAAATAAACAATAAAAGAAAAGAACTGATTGATGAATTATAGATGTGAAAATAGTAATTCTGAATTAACGGATAAATTACAAAATTTTCTAACGTTGACAGATAAAGATACGCCTTACCTTGTGATTGATCTCGATGCTATAAGGCAAAAATATCATGAATTGGTCACCTATATGCCATCGGTTAAATGTTTTTATTCTGTAAAGTCCAACTCTTCACCCCATATCCTACAAGCTTTACTTGAACAAGGCAGTCATTTTGAAGCGGCAAGTATTGGTGAAATTGAATTGTGTATAAAAGTAGGCGTAGCTCCTGCAAACATTCACTTTGGTAATACGGTAAAGACCATCCAAAGCATCCAAAAAAGTTATGATTACGGTATACGAAGTTTTGCTTTTGATTGTAAAGAAGAACTGGATAAAATTGTTTTGCATGCGCCTGGGTCAAATGTGATTTGCAGAATAGAAACAACAGGAGAGGGCGCGACTTGGGGGTTATGTAGAAAATTTGGATGTACAATTAACAATGCAACAGCACTTCTTTTAAGAGCTAAGACCCTAAACATGGGCAAGTTAGGAGTTTCATTTCATGTTGGATCTCAACAAAAACGACCTTTAGCATGGAAAAGAGCCTTACTCGACACTCAAAAAATTATAACCTCACTCAAAGCCCTTGATCTTGAAGTCGATGTTATCAATATTGGTGGTGGTTTTCCTGCTTCTGGATACCTTGGGGAAGATAATACACCTGCTATTTACGACTTTAAACATTATGGCGGCGAGATCACATCATATATTCAAGAGATTTTTGGTGATGATCATCACTATAATTTCATGTGTGAACCTGGGCGTTTTCTTCTCGCACAAGCGGGATGTATAAAAACTCAAATAATACTCGCCACAGATAAAAATATCGGGAATGAGCTTCAACGCTGGTTGTATTTAGACATCGGTAAGTTTAATGGTTTATATGAAGGCACCGACATTAAACATCCCATAAGTTACGCCGGTTCGTCACAAAGCAAGTTAATTACCACAACGCTTGCTGGTCCTTCATGTGATAGTGATGACATGCTTTCTTATGGAAGCGACTTACATCTATTACCTTCCGAAATAATAGCCGGAGAATACTTAACATTTAAGTCGACAGGTGCATACAGCAGTAGCTATGTAACTTCTGGCTTTAACGGTATCCCTCCGCTAAATGAATATTATATTTAATAGGAACAAGCATGACAACAACCAATGAATTGAGTAATGACCTGATAACAGAAACTAACTCAAGGAGCAATAAAATTGGCTTACTTGTTAATGTTATTTCTACTCTAATAACAAGCATATCAATGGG
>CAJQKX010000660.1 GCA_905479025.1 uncultured Paraglaciecola sp. | reverse complement strand
CCCCCATTTACCAATAACATATACTAGGCCGATAAAAAGCAGCGTAATCGGTGTAGCTAACTTGAAAGACGGCCCAAAATCATTCCAGGTAATACTTTCTGTTTGATGGGGTCCGATAAAATAAATAAGTGCCGCTAGAAACAGTGCTGAGAAAACTGCAAATATCGCCTTCAAAAGGCCCAGCTTTGGAAAGACCTTCCACATAATTATCTCCCCTTATAGTGTTTTTTTCGCGGCGGGTTTCTTACTGGGCGAGAAAATCCGGTTATCCGGACTTTTACAGCACCAATGCCCTTTATATTGTTTTGGTCTAATATAAGGCACTCCATGTAGTGTGTTCCCCTGTAGCTACAGCCCTCATACCGCTCATCATTGACTGATAGGACTGTGGTATGACCAAGATCATTTAGCCTCATTGCTTCGGCGTCTTGGTTTCTTACAATCCAATGTACTTCTGCTGTTTCACTGTAATCTTGTTTGTTGTCGATCGAAAAATAGAGTTCTTCATCCCTAAAAACTCTTATTTCATCAGCCACCTTATTTGCAAGTAGTTTCTTACCTTTGTCGTTATGGCGCACTCTGATCTTTGGAGAAATAGTTATAGCTGGTAAATTTGTATTTTTTACAACTTCATCTGCTCTCTCAACAAATGGTGGAAACATGTGTTCAAAGGTGGCACTCCATAGCACATACTGCTGAAAGCTATCAGTGGAATCTTTAATAAACTCACATGAATTTTTCAGGGCTACAGACTTTTTCTTTATACTTTGATAATCATCTTCATCAAATCCAAAAAGATCTCCGATTTGGACAGGGTTATCCAATGTTGAATTTTCAGAGATATACCCCATCACTTTTACAGATGTTTCAATAAAAGAGTCATCATCATCTTCAGTCTCAACATAGTTCAGAGCCACTAGAACAGTGAGGGCAATTGATGGTATTGATATGTTGTCATCTTTCCCTTTAATAGCAGTCCATACCTTAAGGTATTTAATTATCCTTCTAAGTTGAGAGAGTGATTTTGTTGATAGAGAAGACGTTTTATAATTAAACCAATCCTGTAGTGCTTTGGGGTCGCTATCAATCCATTCGTTATTCTGTGTTGCTAGCTTACAAATATCGTCCTGCTGATCATAATAGTAAATGGGGATATCTATATGGAAAGACGACGGATAACTCAGCCTTTCACAACTGGTTTTACTATTTTCTAGTTGTGCTTCGGATCTATTTGAAACGTACCATTCAAGAACTTGCCTATTCAGATTTTTTACTTCAAAGGCAGACAGTCCCTCGTCTTCAGCATGGCACAAGATATAGATGCCGACGTCTATATCAAATTCATCGCCTTTCTGAATCGGCCTAATAAGAGTGTGGTTTTTATATGATCCCTGCAGCCAGTGCTTGACTGGAAGCTCTAAAGAAGAGGATAGTTCTGGCTTAATCAGTTCAAGAAGCTTGTTCTTTTTTACTCTTGCTTCGTCTAATTGTTCTGATGTCAGAGATATTCTACTGCTTAAGGTTTCAGCATCAGTAGTATCAAAAAACAATTTTGCGCTTAAACCCATAGATCCCTCTATTTAGTTCTACTTACTTGCAGTGACAGTTAACGCCAACAGAAGCGGCGGTGAAACCGTCCGCTTGCTGTTTTTGTTATGATTACTCCCCTTCAGACAATTTACTTAAGAAATATTCATCATTTAGCAGGTCTGTGACAAGATCATCCAGTGCCACTTTTAGTGAAGTTTCGGGGCCACTTCCCTTTCCGCCCTTAACTTCTCCGCTACCAATAAACGTATCCCTCCAGATAATCTTACCTGTTGAATTATTCTTGACCTGAAACTTTGCTGATACTTTTCCCTTATAGGAGCCAACCCAAGCTCCCATAATAATCTCCCCTTCCACCTCAAGAAGCTCACCCGATAGGAGAAGGTTTCCACCTGACGTCATTAGATTTGCACCGGCATCTCCAAGTCCATCAATGACAGCATCTCTAAGTATTTCATTGATCGGCTTCTCAGCCTGCCAACCGCCACTGGTCGTTTGACCATATCCATTTTTCATATGCATAATCATCCGAGGATTTTCTACATCTCTTGTGTCTGAAAAATCGCCCACCTCAATATTCGCAAAACTTAAATCAGAAGAAACTGGCTTATCATACTGATAGTCAACGTTTACATCGTGCACTGTAAATGCACAACCAGTAGTGAGTGATATGGCAAGTAATATTGGTACTATTTTAATCATGAAATGCTCCATAGGTAGAAAGTTTAAGAATCATAACGCCTATAGCACCGAGCACGCGTTAGCGTGTCCAGTGCCTAAGCTTGTTATGCCTAATTGACTTTTTCTAGGCGTGATCTTTCTTCTGCCGATAAATTTTCAATAGTAGCTATTTTGAAGCTTTGCTGATTATTTAATGAGCTGGTTTGGGGGTCGAGGGAAACATCCGCTCTTGCTGGTAGGTTATACATCGCCCCGGTGGCTGGATCCACGATAAGCATGCCAATTAGTCCGCCGAAAAGTATATTCCCGAAATACCAGCCATCGACTGTGGAAGACAAAGTAAATGTTTTAGATGAGTATCCGTCTTTCTTTAATTCAATTGTGTAGGCTTCACCTTTGAAATATCCAGAGGATGACTTTAAGGTAACTATTGATGGTGTAACCCCACTTTGCACCTTTAATCCCGCTTTATTGGTAATTGAAAAATTTGCTCCGTCAGGGCTGCTGTTCACTGCGACTGCGTAATCGGACTTGCTTATTATGCTAGAGCATCCCGATGCAAGTCCCAATGCCAGCGTCATTGCTACAATGTTTTTTTTCATTTTTTTTCCTTTAGGTTTGTTTGCGGCCTTATTGCAAACAAAGTGACAGTTACCAAAGTCCGATGCAGCAACTTGTTAGGCGACTACTGAGTTACTGTGAATTCATTCCACACCTGATAATTTGGTTCAGTTGTTTCTACTGCATACCCAAACATTAAACCAGCTGACTCAATAGGAGTAACTTTAACAATTTCAAAGCCTCTTGAAAGCAACTCTCTCTTAAACAACTCATACCCTAAATTTGTAGTTAAAGTAGCTTTAGAATTATTCTCACCAAATAGAACTGTTACAGTACCATCCGAGTTACTTCCAACTTTAATTATTTTACCACCCAAAGATATCTTCTTAGTAGGCCCTGACCACCCAGAGCAGTCTTGTGTTAAAGAAAAAGGTTTAGCGCATGTCATACCAAGAGCAGAAACAGACTCAACACCCTCTGCATCTGAAACTCTTAATGCCGGCGCAGAAACACAACCCACAACAAAAACAGAAATAAAAGCACTACTGATTATTTTTTTCATACATCTCTCCAAAGTTAAATAATGTATTTAAAGTCTCCGTCACAATATGCTCGGGCTCTCTTCTTTCAAGAGACGTTCGCAAAGAATGAGCTGAAGCAATAAACAAGTTGCTCTCAGAATTATAAACACGAAAGTCGAAGTTCAATAAATACCATGTAACATCCCATTGCCATTGCGAGCCATATTCAATTGTGTAATTTACTCCTTCAGGCAAATCTTCCTTTGAACCACTACTAATCTTTATTCCTTTCTCAGACATTACAGTCTTAATAATTTTAGCAACACCACGCTCATCATCTTTGGAATCAATAATATAATAGTGGCCATCAAAATCTAAAGTTTCTCCTGGAATGATATAGGAACCAACATCAACTGTTGCGCAAGAGGACGACATAGAAATAACCAAAACAAATAATATTCTTTTCATTGCAATATCAACATAATTTCCAATAATTCAGATGATCTCAAAACGCCTAACGCCTCAATAATGGGCCGTGTTGCTGCGAAGCAGCGCTTTTAGCGGTCCAGCCAGCTTGCTGGCGAACATTGATTGACTTGTTAGTGTGTGACTGGCACATAAGCCTGGTAAGTAATTGTTTTGAAAAGCTTACCATTGAGAGTTACCTCCAGAGTATATTGGCCTGCCGGATCATCTTTGCTGAATAGAAATGGCTCAACAACTGTCCCTTGGTGAGTTTGGGGTTTGAACACCATAACTATGCGATCTTTTTCTTTTTTGATTGAAACCAAGTCACCGCGAGTTTCTTTAACGTTTGGCGGAATAATGGCTTTTACCTGAATAGTATATTCGTTGTCATCAGGTGCGCTATATTCCATGCCGTAAATCCCACCTTGCTTTAATGTGAGTAAAGGTACCTTATCCATCTCTTCAGCAAAGGAAAATCGATAAGTTGTAGGCCCAACTCTCTCGGCAATATCAAGCTTGCCAAAGCGAACGGAGAGATCCTCCGCTAAGGCCGCACTTGATAATAAGATTGCCAGAATTACGGTAAATATTCTCATAGCACACTAACGCTGAAAGAACCGGCGGTGAAACCGTCCGGTTGCTTGTTTTGTTATGTGCTTACTGCTGAGGTTCATTAGGATAACCTTTGTATGCAGCCCACACGCCTAAAATGATGCTACCAATTATTGCA
>CAJQKX010000659.1 GCA_905479025.1 uncultured Paraglaciecola sp. | reverse complement strand
GTATATGGGAATCTAGTTCCCATCTTTAGGGACTGAATTTAAGCAAAATTTTATCGTACACTCATCTTTGATGAATATTCCAGAACGACTGGTGCCATGCGACCTAAGCTTGCCCTAAGCACTACAAGGATTAAAAAAATGTCTGTCCCTCTTTTTATTCCCAAACTGGCCTACATCCAGTCATTCAGTGCTGTTGCAAAACATGGCTCTATCACTGCTGCAGCGCGCTCAGAAGGCCTCAGCTTGCAGACCCTCAGCCGCCACATTACGGCGCTCGAGGCTGATATGGGCGTAATCCTGTTTGATCGGCTTAGCGACGGTTTAGCACTCACGAATATTGGTACCAATATTTTCAAACATGCAGAAGAGGTGGTCACAGCAGCAGCCCGTTTTGCCCAAGCCGCTAGTGATCAAAACGATGCGGTTGCGGACACGATACGGATCACAGCAAGCCGAGCTTTTGCAAGCTTCGTACTGCCTGATACCTTCGCTAATTTCAGTAAATTCCAGCCAGAAATTAAGTTTGAATTGGTCGTTAGTGATGAGACCGCAAACCTGTTGATACGTGAGGCCGACATCGCTGTGCGCATGTGCCGTCCAACCCAGCAAGTAAGCCTGATCTCCAAAAAGATTGGGGATTTGGAACTGGCGGCATTTGCGGCGACAGACTATCTCGCAAGACGCGGCACACCGCGCTCCCTCACAGACCTTCAGGGCCATGACATCATCGGCCAACACGCCAAAGGCGGTCCACAAGAGGAACTTCGTACTATGGGTTTGCCTATTGGCCCAAACTTCTTTCGGTTCACTTGTGATGACCCAACAGTCACATGGCAAATGATCGTTGCAGGGTGTGGCATTGGCCTCGGCCATCTTCGACTGGGTACGGCAGACCCAAGGGTGCAGCGTGTATTGCCAGAAATACCCATCATAAAGATACCAGTTTGGCTCGTGGCACCGGCTGATATCAAGGCGAATGTGCGGTTACGGACTGTTTTTGATTTTCTCTCCGATTCTCTGTCAGAAAAGCTGGTATGAGATTGAGTGGAAGCTATCTCATCAATAAATGTGCGACTGGTAACTGATAGCAACTATTGGGTAAATTCAGAAGTATTGATTAGAGAAAGGATGCCAAGATGAAATTCAAAGAAGATTACACACTCGCCGAGGTGAAAGGGATGCTGAGCATTTACGAGGGCAACAGAGAGATCAAAGAAAATAATTCATTGAGCAATCGGTTGACCAGACAAGACGCAGCAGCCCATCCGCAGAGTGAACATGCTGGCGCAAACTTTCTAAATCTTGGGAAACGGGTGAATACAATTGGCGGCCCACGAAAAAATAGCACTTATTTGAACCAGAGCAGTCAGGCTTCAGCGACAATGGAAATCCTGAACTCAGTTGAAGGCAAGAAAGCGCGGCTGAGCGTCTATAATGGCGAGCCTTTCGCACATATTAAAACAGAATTGAAAGGGCGCTACCAGATCGCACACGCTGAGGACCTGTCCATTGATAGTCTGGAACGCAAAAATCCAGGACGCGAAAATGCAGGGTTTAAAAGCACCATGCCTTTTGCGACTCACGGGTTTGTCAAAATTGTCCCGGCAGTTGGCGGTTTGATCCAAATCCAGACCAGCTATCCCATAGTGAATTGAGTGGTAACTCAGAAAGCCTAGGCGCTAAATGGAAGTTTTAGAATTTTGATGGTAATTGTATTATTGGTTATAAGGGTTAGATCTCGAATAAAAAAAATCTTAAAGTATGCTTGTTGATAGTTACATTCATCGGAAATTTGGGTGAGGCGGCTATCGACGAGAACCAAGCCATAACAACGGCTAATGGTGGGGTAGGCGAAAGAGAGTTAACTACGCTAACGCCTGAACTAATATTTGACTTCAACCAAGTAAAAAAATCCTATGATGCAAAAGAGTACTCTAAACCCTTCAAAGAAGCCAAAGCTCTTGCGGTAGAGGGGGACGCTGATGCTCAGCTATACCTTGGTAAAATGTTCGCTGATGGGCGTGGCACCCTACAAGTATCTACTGCAGCCCACATGTGGTTCAACCTCGCAGCTACGAACGGCAATGATGAAGCGTTTGAAGAACGAAAAGCCATCACCGCCTCAATGACAGCCGACTCTTTAGAGAAAGCTCAAATGTTGGCCATAAAATGCATTCAGAGCAAATATCAAGACTGTGGGCTTACAGTAATGCCTACGTCTGTTCTACAGGTAGCGTCTCCTGATTGGTCAACCCAATATAGTAAAGATTTACTAAAGCAGGCCTTTAGGACTGAGGGAATGTTGAAACGCAAACAGATACAGTACGCCCTGAAAAACTTAGGATATTACACCAGCAACGTAGATGGACTTTGGGGTAAAGGAACTAGCTCTGCCCTTTTTGCATATGCAAAGGCCGATGATGTTGGGCCCCATTCTCCAGGCATGCTGTTCACGAAAATTCTTAACCAAGTCACAGTGCCTTCATCATTCACTGAGATTGCGAAGCCTAAGCCCGCGGTTAAAGAAACTCAGCAAGCGAATCCAACCCCTGCTGAAAAAAAGCCCACAGTCATTGATCTATTATTTGTTTTAGGCAAAGCAACAGTAGCAATTAATGATGCCTTACAGAACGGTGACAGTCCTAAAAGTTTTTCTTTG
>CAJQKX010000658.1 GCA_905479025.1 uncultured Paraglaciecola sp. | reverse complement strand
CGACCAATATCCGGGGAGGTTAGCGCAAATTTTAGACCTTTTGCCCAGCAGTACCAAATTGTCTAGTTTTGCGAGCAACCCTGCTGCGTCATACTTATCCGTCGAGGAAGTCATCTATTTTAACTTTATTTTCCCAGTGGGGGCATCCTTCATAATTCATATTAACAATTTCGTCTCCATCTTCAAGCTTTAGTTCGTGCTTATTTTCCGGAAAGGCTGTCTTCTTAACGTTTCCGTCGGCATCTTTTAGAGCCCAATATTCTCGCGGCTTGCGAAATGGACAAATGAATGCCTTGATGGGCTCTCCGTTTTTATCTAAAACCGGTTGACCTCTTGACATTTTATAACCGTCTTTACCACAGGCAAGAGGACCTCCAAAAGTTCCGTCTTTAGGGTAATCTTGTTTTGCGGCAAGATTGCTTTTGGCTGATGTTTCGTCAAAGTTATCTAGGTATTCCTGAAACTGTGTCAGTTGGTACTCAAACCCTTCTAGCTCTTCGGCAGATATTTTATCCATCTTCATTCGCCCTTTTCCTGAATTTCCAAGAAGATCTCTATCTAGATCAAATCGAAGAAATAAGAATTCGCTTTGAGGTTCTGTTTCTGGCATTAAATGTTTTATTGCTAGGCAGTATATTAAGTTTTGTAAATTGTCGGTAATTTCTTTGCCTTTAAAAACTTGCTTGCTGCTTTTGAAGTCTCTAATTATTACAGAATTATCTTTGTATACAAAAAGTTTGTCTATATAGCCCCTCACTGCATATCTAATTCCTTGCTCAGGTTTATTTATTTCCAAATCAAAGAACCTTTCGGATTCTGCAATTAAAGGTTTTTCGTTTTCGTCTCCAAAAAAGTCGCATCTTAATCCGTTCACAATCATTTCATCAATAAGCTCCATGTTCTCAGGGTCGCTCACTGCAAGATCTTCAGCCTCTTTCTTTACTTGCGCGGACACAACTTCAGTGTTCCATATTGTTCCGTCTTTTATTATTTTATTATATTCACGTTTATGCTTGTCGCCTAAAAGTTCAAATATGTTATGGCAGATTGTTCCTCGACTTGATCCATCATTTCCTGAATCTGGAAGTTTTAGCTTGTAATTGCACCAATAAGTCCAACTGCAGGTTTGTGCTGTTTTTATTCTACTCGCGGATAATTTGGTTAGTTCACTCATTGTTTATTATTTTTTTATTTTTTAATAAAGTTTTTGGCAATGTTTTGTATATTTCATTTATTTTTTTGATGATAAATTTTTGTTGTGTTTTTGGGTCTAGTGATAATAGCTTTTTATTCCAAGAATTAAAATTGTCCGAAGACATTTCTCCAAAATCTTTAGCAGTGGGTAGGCATATTGCTATCTTGTCTGGGTCATAATAGTTTAATAACTTTAAATAATTTTTAATGCTTGATTCCAGACCCCTGTTTCTTTCTGACTGAGAGTCATTATTTAAGCTTATGATTAATCTATCTATGTTTAAAGATAAAGTTGCGCAGATTAACTTTGTTGATATATCTAAACCAAAGGTTACCAAAACATTCTTGTAACCATTCTCGTTTAGGTTTAGCAAGTCTCCGATGCTTTCAACTAAAATCAGCTCCTTGGTTTTTTCGATAGAATCTCTCACCTCTTTGTCTGCATAAAGTGGATATATCCAGCTTTTTTTTCTGCCAACATGTTTCCATTTAGGTCTGTCGCCGAAGCTATTCATGTCTCTACCTGAGAAACCATGTATTTGTTCGTGCTCGTTGTAGATGGGGAACACAAACCTGTTATTTAATTTTCCGCTTGTTGCATAGCCTGATTTAAGTTTTTCCAGGTGCTGAGTGGAAATGCCTTTATCGTTGTAGAATTTATAATGCGGTAGTAGCCTTTCTAGGCATTTGTTTGGATATATTTCTTCCATTTCTAGTTTTTCTGGGAATGTTAATTTATTGTAATTTGATCCTATGTTATCCTCTTCAATATATTGTTCTATAGACTTTTTATCATTAGTCCCTAAGGTTATTTCTACAAGCCTTTTAAACGGAGAAAAAGAGCTGTCTTGAACGTGATCCTTCCATACTCCGGTGTTTTTATAAATTTGTATGGCCGTCTTATTGTCTCCATTCCTAAATAACGCATTAGTTTGCCAATAAGACCCTCGATCAGCTAGTTTATATCCTAGCTGTATTAAGGATTCTTTTATTTTTTCGGGGGACATTTTACAAGCTTGGTACTTCATCTGCAACCCCCCTGAGAGCTCCAACTCCTTCTGAATCCATGTGTTCGACCATGTCCTGAAGGTCTCCTTTTTCTGATATAGAGAAATTTTCCATGTGCAGGTTTATGTAATTTTTCTTTTTGCTTCCGTCCGGCATTTCTACAGGCTGAAGAGCTCTGTGAACATCTTTGCCTAACCATCTATATTTTAAGCATATCAACTTATGAGTTCCAAAATCATCGGGCTCCTCTTGTATTTCGTCCATTGTTTTTTGTCTCAGCAGAAATAGGTGCGAGCAGAATTGGGTAATTTGATCTGATAAAGAAACTATACTTTCGTCGTCAACTACATTATTGGCGCTCCTATTGTTTGTTATTCCTAACCTATTACTTTGTACACTGGTTAGCATTGCTACTGCAGGCTTACCGTTGAAGCATAATTCTTTTTGTATTAACTGTTTGAACTTGTCAACCATTCTTCCTACAGTCTCCCAGCTACTTGCTCCGTTTTGTCGCTCGTATGTTGTTTTTATATAATCGAAGCTAAAAATCATGGGGTTTCCTCTGCCTACTTCTGAGTAGTAAAACCTACGAATAATATTCAACATGCTATCTATACTGTGTCCTGCGACATTGTAATAGTAGAATTTGAAGTTTTTTACTTTTACCCATGTACTTCTTACTTTTTCTATAACCTCTTCTCCTGCCTGCCTCCATCTTCCAGTTTCTAGCAGGTGCATTGGTACGCCAGAAAGCGCAGAACACTGGCGAATTATAAGTTCTTCTTTGCTCATCTCTCCGTTATCAAAATGCAGAATTGGGACATGATCATTGAGCGCTGAAACTTTCGTACAAAAGTCCATACAAAACTGAGTTTTTCCTACTCCAGCCCTCGCTACTACTACAGCAATATTGCCAGGCCTGAAAAGTGAGCCGTAAAGATCGTTAACTCTTTCGTGTGGGCCCATCAGTCCAAATTCATCAATTGGATTATTTCCCCTTTCTTCAATAAAGTCCTCCATGTCTTCAAATAAATTTTCGGGCTTGCTCGAGCCCATCTCGTAAAGGTTGATCTTGTCGTTGTATATCTTGTCTGCCTCGCTTACTATGTCATCAAATGAGGCGCTAGGGGGCATGCTTTTCATATTTTTAGCGACTTCCACGGACGCATTATGAATTTCTCTTCTTACGGTTATTTTTTTAAGCTCTTGCGCAGCCTTTAGTACTCCTTCTTTTGAGATTTGTCTCATCGATAAGGCTTTAATATAGTCGGCTATATTAATATTATCCTCGAATGATATGTTTAACGCTTGGACTCTTTGAGAGAGTAATACTTCATCAAGTGCATCGCTAGCTTCGAGCGCTTGCCTTAGTACGCAAAAAATTGTTTTATTGACTATTGTATTTTTGTCGTAAAAATCTTCTTGATCAATGAAGGCTGCGATTAGGGGATAGCTTTCTGGATATTTTATTAACCCCGCTATCAAATGCTGTTCTAGTTCATGTGAATATACCATAATTACATGGTATCACAGCTAGCTTAAAAAGTCAAGGGCTTTCTTCGTCTCCGAAATCTGGGGGGAAATTTAATTCAATTTCTTGAGAGGATACCTGTTCCAAGTATTGCTCAAGAGCTTTTCTTAAGCCCATTTCTACTATAGGAGAATTTGCTTTTGTTATTACTGCGGGCAAACCTTCTTGGTTGACGTATGATAAAATGAAGCCGCTGTCTCCTCCAGAGGAGCCAGTAAATTCAAACAATTGAGATATCATGCTTTCTGGCAAATTAAATCTCGAAAGGTTTTCTGGGTCAATAAATTCGTCGCTCATATTATATATTACACAAACTACAAAATAACCCCAAAATTTTGGAAAAGTTTTTCGTTAACTTCTTCTCCGTCGTAGATTTCTACAAGCTGTATGTCGTTTATTTCGCAAAACTTTAATTTGTCTTGATCTCTTTTTAATTGGTTAATATAATTAATTTTATTTTTGCCGTGAAAAAAAGGTACGTATTTTGTGTGTTGTTTGCCTTGGACCTCCACAGCTATCTTTTTGTTGGCGTTATAAAAATCTAAAGAGAGTTTGGTTCCTGCGACCGGAAATTCTTCAAAAACTACATGCTTTGACCAGTATTTTTTAAGGAATTGTTTCGCAGAAAACTGTATTTTACTTCTGCTTTTTCCGTCCCAATCTATTAAGAATTTTTTAGGTTTTTTTACAGCTCTTTTTGCTCCGGTTAGAGTGTTAAAGCGCATTTGTTAATTTCTTAAAATCTTGATATAGAAAGTCGGAGAGCTTTTCATTTTCTTCGAGGAAGTCTATTAATCGCTGCTCCCCTTGAAACTTTTCATTTATTTCTAATTTTTTATCTGAAACTTCTTTTATCAATTCTTCTGAAACGGAAATCCATGCCCCTTTTTTTGTTATTAAATTAAATAGATATAACATGTCAAGTATTTCTCTAGCTCTCCATACTGACTTGCCGTTTTTCTCTCCGTATTTAATTGGGTACCTTGCCGTAGACCCAGTTTTTTCATTTACGCTTTTTCTGAACTTTACTTTACAGTAGTGCCCTATAGGCTCCCCTTTTTCATCTAATCTTGTTGCGGTAGGGTTTTTAAATATTAGATCCGAGGAGTACCTTTCCTCGAATTCGAGTATAAAGTTGGCATAATGTTTTATGGCGTTGCCTCCTGCCTGCTTGACTTTAGGGCCTCCCCTCGCTGCATATGGATTTGTGGCCACTTCTACTCTAACTTGACTTGTTAGTATTAATGTATGCCCCATTTTGCTAATGGGTAAAACCATTTTCTTTAAGAATACAGAGGTTATTAACGCTCCTCCCGCAACTTGCTCTGATTCAGCGAAAGGCTTATCTATGTCTCCAACCCTGCAAAGCGCATCAACGCTATCAATAATGAACATATATTTCTTGTCGTCTTCATTATTAAATACCAACTCTCTAACCAATTCGAAGACTTTCTCAAATATATTACAATCAAAGCAAAAGAATTTTTCAGGATCAGTGTCAATCCCTGTTCTTTCCATCATTTCTGGACTGAACCTACCTTCGCTTTTTATGTAGATTACCATTCCTTTTTTTCCAAA
>CAJQKX010000657.1 GCA_905479025.1 uncultured Paraglaciecola sp. | reverse complement strand
TATTCGTCGTGGGTAGCCATTCTACCCATAGGAATTCTTGAAATTAGCTGATGTGTAAAATCAGCACCTTGACCATTTTCTACACCCCCAGGAGACAGAGCATTACATCGAACTCCTTGATCGATCCAATATGTCGAAAGATAACGAGTCATTCCAACCAGTGCCGATTTTATGACTGAGTAGGTAATCGGTTTAACTGGCTGAGACTCTCGATCTAAGTCAGGCTTGGAATACAATCTTTGGTCAGGAGATATTACAGACAGATCTGAAGCTATATTTAAAATAACACCCGGCTCTAGGCTATTAGCCATAACTGCACCAAATATCTTGCTGCATAAAAATGCCCCTGTTAGGCCTACGGCAAGCTCAACGTTCCACTGTTGAAGATTATAGTTTTCAAGCCTAGATGCGTCACATAGAGAGCCGTGTTCTGATACTTTTGGATCAATGGCAGCATTATTAATAAGGATAGAAATATGTATACCACTAGAATTAAGAACATCTAGCGTATCTTTGATGCTGTCTTCAGATGTTACATCCATTTGATACGCCAATACATGATCATTACTATAGGCACTCGCCAAATAATCTCTTGCAGACTCAAGGGCCGCCTGATTCACGTCAGTGAGAACGACAACGGCACCTTGCTCCAATAAGGCTTTTGCATGCTCCTTGCCCAACAATCCAGCAGCACCAGTTATAAGGGCATTCCTACCTACCAAACAAAACTTATTACCCATCATTATCCCTTAATATCCAAATTCATCGAGTTTGGCCTCCATCAACTATCCATACATCGCCTGTAGAATAATTGGATTTCGGCGATGCAAGAAATAAAGCTAATGATGCAACTTCGGCTGGCGTACCTAACTTATGAAGCGGCACTTCCTGATCTAACATTTGACTGACACTATCAGGATTTTCAGAAAGTTTGGCATCCCAAACCGATCCTTCAAAAAGAATATTTCCAGGAGCAATACCACAAATACGAATACCATCGTCCCCCAGGGGTCGCGCAATACCCTTGACGTAAGCATTGAGCGCAGCTTTAGCGACAGAGTAAGTAACTGGAGCGGCAGGGATAACCTGGCATCCGCATATCGAAGAAATAGTGATTATCACACCCTGACTAACCTTCAAGTAAGATCTTGCCGCCTCAACAACACAAGTTGTACTATAAAAATTTATTTCAAGGGCATCTTTCCATGCCTTGATGTTTTCTTGCCCTGGCTTTACGGACCGACCGCTTCCAACATTGCATATAACAATATCCAATCCCTCTAGTTTTTGTACGCTTTCCTCAATAACCTTTTTAGCGCCCTGTTCATTAGAGACGTCACCTATGACAGAAATACTCCCTGAAACCGCGTCAATGGCATCTTGAGCAATGTCATCGCGCCCATTCAAGGCAACCCTGCATCCTTCATGAGCAAATTGCCTCGCAACTTCTAAGCCTATTCCACGAGATGACCCTGTTACAAGTACTTTCTTGCCCGCAAGCTTAAGATTCATAATCCGATATCCAATTAGCAGTCTTATCTAGATAATTCATTATGACCTTCGTATGCTGACCCGAAGCATCACGCGCAGTCTGAAGAATATAGTTACCCGTATAATCATACTTAGAGAGATTAGAAAAGACAGCGTCAAAGTCAGCGTTACCATTCCCTAGAGGAACTGTAGACCCCCCTAGAGGGCGGTCTTTGACATGGACATTTAATATCCTATCCCCGTAACAAGAAAACTCCTCGTTAACCTTAAATCCTAACGATGCACTGTTGCCAATATCGTAATTTATTCCGAAAGTACTTGGATTTAACTTTTCAATAAAGCGCGCTAAAAGCACTGGTGAAAAGTCACTTTCGAATGCAATTCTTACTCGATTTGAGACAAGAAAACTCTCATGATCAGACAAAATATCAATCAAGTAATTTTCTTCTTTGAGTGAAGTGAGGGCACCGCCATCGACCAAAGGGATTACAATAATTTTTACATTTAGCGAACTGCAAGCTGCCACAATTGCATTGAAATCATCTAAAAGACTTTTTCTCTTATCAACCGAAGCCTTCCAAAAGGGAGCTTGCATAAAACAGTCTCCCGTCAAAGAAGGTATTTTTAAGTCATATTTATCAGATAACTGTAAAATTTTTCTTTGACCATCAACAGTCATCAAAGGGTTTGCATAAAGATCATACTGATCCAGAGTCCACTCCATTAGCGGGATGTTTATTTTACCAGCCACCTTAAATTCTTCCTGCCAGAACTTCCACGGGAAAGCTTGTATTTTTCCATCAACAACTTCCGATAAACGACCCTGCATAAATCCAACTTTCCCAATCATTTTTTACCAAACCTATAAGGCGTAGGGGCATCCGTATCAGAGCTTAACGATCTCTCTGCATCCCATTTCTGTATTTGGCCCACAATATTAACACCTGTGTTATCACCCCAAAGCTTTATAAGCTGAGAGAATATACTGCCAACCTTTCCATCTCCTATGGCAAGCCCATTCAACGAGGTTACTGGCAACATGCAGAATGGCGTACCCGTTATGAATGCTTCATCAGCTGTATAAACGTCGTATGGGTCAATGTTTTTTTCGATACAAGGAATACCTAAAGCGGTGCACAACTCCACCATAACGTACTCACGAGAGACTCCCCTTAAAATATCTCTTCCTTCAGGCGTTATTACCGTGCCATCTTTGACAATGAAAAAATTATCGCCGGTACCCTCAGTTATAAACCCATCTGTACCTAGTAATAGAGCCCAATTATTGTCACCAGCCACCTGAGAGGCCTCAATATTTGCAGTTAAGTAAAAAAGGCGGCTTCTATTTTTAATTTTTGGGTCCATTAGCGATGCTGGGATAGCTCGCTGAGACGTAATTACCATGTTGATGCCCGTTTCAAACAATGCACCCATCGTAGCTACTGTCCATCTAAGAGGAAAATCAGCGATGATTACATTAGGG
>CAJQKX010000656.1 GCA_905479025.1 uncultured Paraglaciecola sp. | reverse complement strand
CGGCACCTATGGCGTAGGCCGCAATCATCATGCCTTCAATCAGTAAATGCGGCGAACCTTCCATCAGCCAGCGGTCTTTGAATGTGCCGGGCTCCATTTCATCTGCATTACACACCAGGTATTTATGTTGTGGTGCGCCATCGCCCATCGGTACAAAACTCCACTTCATACCAGTCATAAAACCTGCACCACCACGCCCTTTGAGCTTGGAGTCTGAAACTTGTTGTTGCACGTTCTGAGGCGGCATCTTTAAAGCATTGTAGAATCCTTGATAACCTCCCGTTTTTTGGTAAGCCGTTAGACTTTGTGGGCTGTTGATGTCCAGATTTTGGCTCAATGGCTTATGCATTTCCGCCTCCTTTGAGCCCTTGTAGCAGCTTGTCAATAACGCAGCTATCCAGACTTTCAACCAATTCTCCGTCTAACATCAATGCAGGCGCTTTATCACAGCAACCTAAACACACATTGGGAAGCAAGGTAATGTTGCCATCTGCCGTGGTTTGACCAAATTCAATATTAAGGGTCTTACGTAAATGATCAGCAATGCTTTGATAATCATGTAACCAGCAACTAATACTATTGCACAGGTGAATAACGTGTTGTCCCACAGGCTGGCGATAAATAAGATTGTAAAAAGTAGCGATACCTTCCAATTCGGCTGCAGACATACCTAAGATATCGGCAATGGCGTATAGGCTTTCGTCACTTATCCAGCCGCGTTCTCGCTGCACTATTTGCAGGGCATCTATGGCGGCAGCGGGGCGACTTTCGTACAAAGCACATTCATGTTCAATAGCAGAAATTTCAACTTTATTGAGCCACTTGCGATAGTCAACTTTTACTTCTGCCTGTGGATCTATCAAGGTGATAGGAATAGTTTTGTTCATCGGTCTACATCCGCCATAACAAAATCAATGCTACCAATCGTCGCTATCAAATCCGCGATCATTTGCCCTTTAGCCATCACGGGGATCATTTGCAAGTGAGGGAAAGAAGGGGTTCGAATTCGGGTACGATAACTCATCGTGCTGGCATCACTGGTGAGATAATAAGCATTGCTGCCCTTGGTCGCTTCCACTTCTACCATTGCTTCGCCTGCGGGAATAATAGGCCCCCAACTGACACTTAAAAAGTGTGGAATGAGGCTATCTATGTCTTGCATGGTGCGATCTTTAGGCGGTGGGGTGGTCAGTGCATGGTCAGCTTTGTATGGCCCTTCGGGCATATTGTTCACACATTGACGAATGATACGCATGCTTTGGCGAATTTCTTCGACCCGCACGGCACATCTGTCATAAGCATCACCACGTGAGCCAAGTGGGACTTCAAAATCAAAATTTTCATATCCACTATAAGGGCGTTTTTTGCGAAGATCCCAGTCAAAGCCGGTGGCGCGTAAACCTGGTCCGGTGACTCCCCAGTTAATAGCAGTAGCGGTATCGTAAGCTCCTATGCCTACCGCTCTTTTTTTGATTAAACTATTTTGCATCACCATCTGATCGTAGTCAGCCATTCTGGCCGGCATATAATCAAGCCATTCGGTAACCATCTTGTCCCAACCCTTGGGTAAGTCGGCAGCTAGGCCGCCAATTCGGAACCACGCCGGATGCATGCGTGCGCCGGTAATAGCTTCAACAATGCCAAACAGTTTTTCCCTGTCCACAAACATATAAAATATCGGTGATAGCGAACCAATGTCTTGGGCGAAAGTACCATAGAATAGCAAATGGCTAAGAATGCGGAACATTTCTGACATCATCACGCGGATAACTTTGACCCGTTCTGGCACCTCAATACCCGCAAGTTTTTCTATCGCCATCACGTATGGCAGGTTATTCATAACCCCGCCCAGGTAATCGATGCGGTCAGTGTAGGGAATGTAAGAATGCCAGCTTTGGCGTTCTCCCATCTTTTCTGCACCCCGGTGGTGGTAGCCGATATCAGGAATAGCCTCGACAATTTCTTCACCATCGAGCTGTAACATGATCCTAAACACACCGTGTACACTGGGGTGGTTGGGCCCAAGATTAAGCCACATAAATTCTTCAGGATGGCCTTTTGGCTCAAGCCCCCAATCAGCGGGGCTAAATTTTAATGCTTCTTGCTCTAAGTCACGCATATCATCTGGCAAACTGTATTCACCCATCTCAGTGGCACGGGCTGGGTGAGTTTTACAAAGAGGATGGCCTTGCCATGTGGTCGGCATCATTATTCGGCGCAAACAAGGATGACCGGTAAATGTAATCCCAAATAAGTCCCAGACCTCACGTTCGTACCAATTGGCGTTCGGCCAAATGGAAGTGATACTGGCCAGAGATTTTGCTTCTTGTGGTAGCGCCACTTTAATCCGTAAGTCCTGATTACGCGAGTATGAGCGTAATAGGTAGACCACGGTAAAATCTCGTCGCTGAGACAATACATTATGTTGGCGTGTGGTTTCGTCGATGGCAGTCAAATCGAACAAAAAATTAAAGGGTGCGGAGAGTTTAGAACGCAAGGCATCACACACAACCACAATATCATTTGCCTCTACCCATAGGGTTGGGATTTCATCGGCGGTGGTTTCTTCTTGCAAGTGAGAGCCTGCCAACAATAGCTGAATTTCGTTGAATAAACTTTTCTTCGAAGGTTGCCCCATGCTTACACCCTGTCCGGTGGCGTGAGATCTCGAGCACGCATACGCTCGCTATTATGAATATCTCTTTGACTAGGCTTTTCAATTTGACTGACTTGGCTGTCTTCACCAATGACCCAACTAAGCGGTCGTTGCTCACGACCAATTGCATCTTGTAACAACATCAAACCTTGCATCAAGGCTTCAGGGCGGGGTGGACAGCCGGGTACATACACATCAACGGGTAAGATTTTGTCTACGCCCTGAACCACAGAATAGATGTCATACATACCACCCGAATTGGCACAACTGCCCATGGATATGACCCACTTAGGTTCGAGCAATTGGTCATACAGATGCTTCACTACGGGCGCCATTTTGCGAAATACGGTACCTGAAATGACAATTAAGTCAGCTTCTCTTGGCGTAGCACGGATCACTTCTGCCCCAAAACGGGCGATGTCGTGTCGTGCGGTAAAACTGGTGGCCATTTCTACATAACAGCATGACAAACCAAAGTTAAAAGGCCAAATTGAGTTTTTTCGTCCCCAATTGACCATATTGTTCAAGGTGGTAAAGATCACGTTCTTTTTTATATCTTCCCTTACCGATTCATCTATTACTGGCAGCTGTTTTGGCACCATATTTGGGTCGCTGAGATTCCAATCCATTAGTGTTGCTCCGGTATGTGTCTTTTAAGAATGTTTAATGCGCCAATTCGCCACAAATACACCAAAGCGACGAGTAGAATAAGCATGAAAATTAATGCTTCGATAAAGCCAGTGACTCCAACCTGTTCAAAGGAAATAGCCCAAGCAAATAGAAACAAGGTTTCTAAATCAAAAATGACAAAAAATATGGCGTATGAAAAGTAGTGATTAGCAAACTTTACTCGGGCATTGCCCAAAGACAGAATGCCAGACTCGTAGGGTAAATGTGTAGAATGCCCGCGGGTTCGGGGACCCAACAAAGACGATGCAAACATGACAGCGCCTAATAAAACCAATGTAAAAGTGAAATACAGCAGAATTGGCCACAGTTCAACCAGTGCTTGTGTCATAAACAACATTACTCCAAAAATTAATTAGTTCTTTCGATCATTATTGTCGAAATTACCTTTTTGGACTTATCACTTAAAACGTCCGTAAAGGCGCGACTAAAATTAACTATAAAATATTTTGTTCTTCAAAGTGACTTACCAATGGGTTGACTATAAAAAGTTGATAGATCACAGGTCACGTTTCAACATAATGTTTACATGTCCATCATTGAATATATGTCGATGGATAATCGTTTTTTCTCTTCCACCATATTTAGGTGTAAATTTTCAAATAATTCTTGAACCACTGCGCAGTCCACCGTCACCAACATTCCTTCATAAAGCTCACAGAAATATTCGTCAAAACGATTAGCCAACACTTCCACATCATCAGAACTAATTTGGTTGCGATCAAATTCGATGGTAAATAAATTCTCTGTACTGCGTTCGTGATCAAATTGAAAAAAAGTATTAAGTATTTTAGCTGGCGCCTTTTGTACATAACTTTTCATGGAATTTGATAGTTGGGTTTCATGTTTGACTAACGTATTAAGGAACATTTTGACCCTCTCACCATCAGCTTCACCCGACAACTCATCATAAAATGATGCGGTGCGGGCGTGTAATTGTTGATTATGTAGTAATAAATCTTGCACCTGAGAGAAGTGACTCATTGATGTATTTCCTATTTCATAACTAGCAATATTGATATTAGTAGACGATTAAAAAAGGCTTAGAAAATTAACATTTTTTTAACATAGCTCATATTTCATACAGAAGATACTGAAAAATATGTTGATTTTTTATACTAGCTGGCTTTTTGTTGAGAAAATTAGCAAAGATAGCTTGGTAAACATGCTGACTTATTGAGGGTTACTTTTTTCGGGCAGAGTCAGTTAGTAAGCAAAATGAAGACCCTGTAGGTATTATAATTTTATTTGCTTACACGAAATCTCTTGGTTGAAGGAATTAGTTTTGTGGGATACCCAAGTCCTGGTTGTTTAAGTGTTATGACGGACCAATACTGATAAAAACCAACCAACATTTGAGCTTTTTATCGCGTTTTTACATTCGTTCAAATAACATCCTGTTAATGTGCAAACAACTAAAAATAACCTAGGAGGTGAGAGGAAGAAGTGACAAATACACTTGGGCACAATTCAGACGATTTCCATCACTTTAGAACGTGATTTTATCTTTAACGCAGTCACCACGACGCACAGGGTTAAGCGACAAACGCAGCAGGAAACACAATAATAAATTTTTAGGCAATAGATGTAAAAGTACAAACATTGGTTGCAAACATTACATCAGTTTGACTTTTAATGTATGACGCGCCATGTAAATTAAAATCTGTGGCTATTTCAACTTCCCTTCAAGTTTTGTTGATACAACTGTTCGCACATGAAATTATAGAGTGGGACATTTTGCTGGATAACTTTATCGATACGTGAAGGTAATGGTCTTGCCTTTACATCTCTTTTTGTATCCATAAATCCACTACTATTAATAGCGTCGATGTGCCAAGACTCCCTTCCTTTCCAGTCATCTCTGGAGCCTGGTTGCCAATCTAAAACACCTCTAGGCATAACATGGTTAATAGAATCAAAGAAGCGACTCACAGTTTTGATTGGGGACGTTATGAGGCGTTCAGCATCTACAATGAAAGGCTTCTTCCCTGTTAATTTAGATATTCTTTTAAATAACGTGATTTGCCCCTCAAATCCTGTCTCATTTTATTACGTAATCAGGTTGTTTTAGCAGGGGTTTTTA
>CAJQKX010000655.1 GCA_905479025.1 uncultured Paraglaciecola sp. | reverse complement strand
GGTGGTATTTTGGGTCGACTACCAACCGTCGCCGAGTATATGGAATACGCCAGCAAGATTGATTCAATGTCTGCAGAGGTTTACAGCTATATGAACTTTGACCAGATTGAGTCATTCCAGAAATCAGCAGAGCAAGGCAAGTTGATTGCGGCGGAGCAGATTGTCGAGGTAACTGGAGCATAAAGCTCCAGTTATCCTGAGACGCGCAGCGTCGAAGGATCTCGTCCAGACGACCGTAGTTTTATCAAAGGCACCATGCTACGGTCATCCTAGCGCTCCACGCTGTCATCCCGACAGAGCGTAGCGACGAGGGATCTCTTAGAGATTTCTCCTTTCAGTCGAAATAACGGATAATAAAAACCCCGCTTTTGCGGGGTTTTTATTATTGGGTTTCTTACAGATTAATACTTCTTTCATCACAGGTGCGCAGCCATGCCCTCTTCCATCGCCCTGTTAAGAAGTTCCACCAAAATTATACACTGACGCTCTGATGGAATTTTATTCGGAATCTGAATGGCTATCTTTAAAATATCCGATTCCTTTTGGCTTAACAGCTGCCTTTCACTCAAATTATCGAGAAACTGTCTCCATTGCAGTGCTGTTATTTCTAAAACCCGGCGTTGACAAGCGATGCCATCATCAATTTTCTGAACACTTTTTGCGGACTTTTTCTCTTCTACAATATGATCTTTCCCAACTAATTCATTGTTAAAATCTTCTGGCAGCGCTCGATCAAGCTGATCAAGTCTATTAAGTAACCGTTCCCAGCAGGCATCCTTTTTGCACCATTCGGTGACATTTGATATTCCTTGAGGCGGCAGAGTGATATCACCATGCACAACCTCAGCTACAATAGCCAATGCCTCTTCAACCGCGCTCGAAACATATTGATGATTCCAGATTCTTAAAAAATCAACGGACTTATTCTTATCAGAGGCATAACGACCAAGCAACGCAAGTGAATAGGCTACCACGTTGGCCCTATAACCCCCGTTATACCATGGCTGCGCAGAAACCAGCTTTTCTGCACGGCGAAACAAAATAGCTCGAGCAACTGCTCTTTTGAAGTAGAACTCATTGAAACCATCTGCACTTTTTGCCCATTCCGAACCTATGCGGCCCGCGTATTTGGCAAAATTTTTCTGGGCACCCAGGTTAACGTACTTGGGGGCATCGTCCCAAACATTTTCAAATTTTGCCAGATCAGTTTTTGTAAACATCTGAGGCTTAGGACGCTCTGCGACAAACGCCTTCTTCGCACTTGGAGTAAGGTTACTCTGAGCGTCTGCATACTGCCCTCTGGCCCGTTCATAAAACCACTTAGTTTCTCGCTGCGAACCCTTCTGAGCTGGTGCCCATAGCCTCCTAGAAAACTCTTCCATTCGAACATGGAAGGGGTGATTAGAGAAAAAGTCCGCAGCATTAACCCGGTTTTGAGTATTAGCATACTCAGAGATTTTTGGGACAACAAGTTCACTTTCGGAACTGTCAATGACCGATAATTTCATCTGTACGAACACGGAATCCAGAGATGCTTTGTCTTTTTGGCTGGTGTGAAAAAGCGATGCAGTAGTCTGCCCACCATTCACAATTTGCAGATCCTTTATTCTAACCAGCTCCAATCCAGACTCGTTCATACGAGTCTCAACCTCTTGAGCCGTTGCAGTAATACCATTGTTATAGGCAAAAAACATCTGCGGTTCGTTGAGAATAGTACTTCTGATTCCTTTATTGACGTTACCTCGCGCCTGCAAAAAACATCTTACGTTTTGTTCCAGCAACCGCGAACCATGCTTTTCATACAATGACGCAAGAATAGTTGCGGGTATCACGACAAGATACGACTGATAGCTGTCAGACCCAAGATGAGCAGGCAGACAGGAAACACCATGACCGAATTCCTCTGTGAACTCTATGTCAAGAGCTTCTTTGTGACCTCTTGAACTCTTTTGCCTGTGTAGTCTTGAGATGTCCCACACATGATAAGATGCTGACGTACCCACCGCATCATCGTCCCCAAGCGCCTGCACACCAGCACTCAATGTTCGTTCAGAAAGGAGATAAAAATTAACTTTTCGAATTGATTGAGCACGATCCGCTATTTGCCTAGCTAGGCCATACTCTGGAGCGGTATCCTCTAAATCAAGATATAGATCTTTCTTTTTTGCCGCTTCAAAAAAATTCCTGACCCTTTTAAAGGTTGACTCAACTTCAGTTTTAGTCAAAGACGCCAGCTCTGTCCGAGAATCATAATCAGCGATAAAAAGATCAAGAGCACCTTCGTCATTAAACCAATAGCCATCAATGCGTATTCCTCGTTGCGCCCGGTAGTGGCAAATCTCAAAACCTTCAATAAAACCTGTATCTGTCAGCTCGCCCGAAACGGCCTCAACAAATTGAAACAACTGGAAGCTTTCATTGGCTTCCGCTCCAGCCATAAGTTCCTGCCGAAAATCATGGAAAAACTGTTCTACAGACTGTTCCATATCACTCACCCCACATATCGGTATTAACACATTCAAAAGATGTAATTTTTTCTAATTTAATCTCATAGCGGACTTTACTGACGCCCTCAGGCAACTCAGACCTTATTAAACGCGGAAAACTATCTGTCAGCTTATAAGCAATTTCGGATGAAATAAGGAACCCCGGCGAATCATAAAAATCAATTGGGACATATCCGACTTTGGCCAGCTTTTCGGAAAAAGTCAGTGCTGCACATGGGTCAGTCAGTCTTTCATCGATTTCTGCAACTAACTGATTCAGTGACAAAGCCTGATCGGATTGCGGCGTATCCGTCAGCCTGTAGACCTTAAGAAAAAGCCTGTCATTCAAGCCTTCCAGCTGATCTTCGGAGGATATAGCCAATGAATTACGCTCGCGACCACAGAGAGACTTTACCTCCACCGCTGTATTCGTGAATACAAAATCCTGATGTGCTGATTCCGGGCCCTGCCATGATTCGCAGACGAACACATCAGAATAGTCACGCTCCAGCATTGTCTTCAAAAAGGTAAGCTCAGCGAACAGACCCCTGACCTCTTCCGGAGAAAGAACTTTACTGCTTGAGCCAGATAAAAACTTCTTCCAGCGCTTAATTTGTGCAAGGGCAACGGCAAGTGCCGTTGCCGAATCTGAAATATCGCTCAAAGCCTTAATCAGGGTTGCACAAAGGTGAAAAAACAAATCCTGGTCTACTTGCCTTTCGAGGGCGATAATCAACCTCTGGTTTTTATGATCACCAATAGCGGCCAAATCTATATTAAGCCCCTTTACAGCAACAATATTTTTTTTAAAAATACCGACGTGATCCCCTTCCAGTTCAATAATAAAAGCACACTGACCGGATGAGTCTTTACCCCAATACAGCGGGGTGCTAATACCGGACCGGACCTGACGGACATTAAGATCATTTTGAGGAGTTTTGAT